>JAICKD010000218.1 GCA_025928125.1 Ktedonobacterales bacterium | reverse complement strand
GCAATGCGCCATTTCGGCACGGCCGCCATTCCGCCGTTGATCGAGGCTCTGAGTATCACCGACCAGTCGGCCTACTACCACGTAAGCATGGCTCTGCGCTGGATAGGCGCACCCGCTGTTCCGGCGCTGCTGGACGCACTGCGCCATGCGGAGGACGAGAACATTCGCTCGGGTGCGGCGGACGTGCTGGATAGGGATGATATTGATAGCGAGGAGGTACGCGAAGCGCTCCATGCCGCGCTGGATGATGAGGATGCCGATGTGCGCCGCATGGCGATGTGGTCGCTTGGAGAACTTGGCGATCCGCGTGTGCTCAATCAACTGCTTGTCGAGCAGCCCAGCCAAAGGCCGGGGTCGCAGGAACCTGCCAGAACGATTGCGAATATCGGCAGTGCAGCCGTGCCGCCGCTGATCGCCGCGCTGAAAGACCAGGCGCGACCGGCATACCAGCGAGTGAATGCGGCGCGCGCGCTGGGGTTGATCGAGGACGAGCGCACCGTCGAGCCACTGATTGCGGCGCTGCGTGATGACGACGAGGATGTGCGGATCGCCGCTATATCTGCGTTGGGCGACCTGAAGTATGCCAAGTCGGTGAAACCGTTGCTGGCTGCGTTGGCGGTGGAACCATTACTGGCCGTGTTGCATGACACCTCATCTGAGGTGCGCGAGCATGCGGTAAATGCGCTGGCGTCCATTGAAGACGACCGAGCATCTGACGCAGTCGTGCGTTCTGTGCGAGAAGCTAGGGAAGATGATCGATCTGCAACTAGCGCGCTGCTGACTTTAGCGCTACAAAATGGCGAACGTGCGCTTCCATTGCTCCGCGAGCTGGTGCTTGATAATACATCCTATTCCCACAAGTATCTGGCCGCTATCAGCGCGCTCGTCTGGCTTGGAGATCCTGGCGTGTCTGTGCTGCTCGAAGTAGGACGCGACCCTCGGCCAGAGCGACGTCATACCGCCATCGCGCGGCTAACGAGCGCTTATAGGCGTTCACATGACCCACGCATTGTCGAGTTCCTCGCCGGGATTATACAGGAAAACGATACGTCCTCTCACGTCGGCGAGTGGATGCGATATCAGGCAGTGCTGGCCCTCGCGGAGTGTGGCGATCCACGAGCCCTCGGGCCACTACTGGAAATCCTACAGAACGCTACAAGCAATCACTTGATGAGAGATGCTGCGGTCCGGCAACTGGGTAAGCTTGGCGACGAACGGACGCTGGAGGCGCTGACGGCCTTCTATGAAGAGAGCAGGACATGGGAAGATGGGATCGAGGATGGTGAAAGGCCAGGGCGACGAGGTGGCTTTGATGGTTTTCAGGATGCTCTGCTAGAAGCCATTGCCAAAATGCGCTCGCGGCTCGGTACGGTAGGAGCCAACGAAAATTCTTCTGATGCGTCGGCTGCGACGTAATGCGTTTGGGAAGGAATATGACCATGTCTGTACATCCCATCACGACCGCGTTCGCCCGCGCGCGCGAGGCTGGCCGCACCGCGCTGCTGCCCTACGTGATGGCGGGCTATCCCGATGCCGCGACCAGTGAGGCGCTGGCGGTGGCGCTGGGCGAGGCGGGCGCGGACCTGCTGGAGCTAGGCGTGCCGTTCTCCGACCCGATGGCCGACGGCGCGACGATTCAGGCGGCGAGCCACCACGCGCTCGAAGGCGGCATGACCCCGGAGGGCGCGCTGGCGCTGGCGGGACGCATCCACGCGCGCATCGCTACCCCACTGCTGCTGATGACCTACTACAACCCCATCTTTAGTGCGGGTATCGCGTCGTTCTGCGAGCGATCAGCCCAGGCAGGCATCGTCGGCCTGATTGTCCCCGACCTGCCGCCGGAGGAGTCCGAGCTACTGCAATCGGCGGCCAGCCAGCACGGCATCGCGCTGATTTATCTAGTCACGCCGACTAGCCCGGACGAGCGACTGGCCCAGGTGGCTTCGGCGGCTAAAGACTCCGGTGGCTTCCTCTACTGCGTCTCGCTCAGCGGCACCACCGGCGCGCGCGACCGCCTGCCGGAGCATCTGGCGGCGTTCCTGGCGCGCGTGCGTAGCCACAGCGATCTGCCGCTAGCGGTGGGCTTCGGCGTCTCGCGGCCCGAACACGTCGCCGAGATTGGCACGATGGCCGAGGGCGCGGTCGTCGCCAGCGCGCTGCTCAACGCCGTCGACGCCGCCCCAGCAAACGAGCGCATCCGGGCGGGCGTGGACTTCCTGCGGACGTTGCAGGCGGGGGCAACGACGAGGTAGGCTGCGATTACTGCTCGTCAAGCGTGGATGCCTCGTCCACCTGTGCGCCTTCACGCCATCCAGGAGGCGCGTGGTCTGTTACATACTGGTCGATCTGCTGGGTAAGGTCGCCAACAGGCGTCTCCAGCATCGATTGCATGATAAGCACCTGCGACATGCGTGAGTAGGTAGTGCGCAGGGCAACACGTTTCAGGAGTGGCAGGCGTCTACGAATAATGGGCAAGTCCGCGACCATAATGTCTAGAAAGTGTTGCTTGAGCCAGCCCGACGTTCGCGTAATCGGGTATACCGCCAGGATTTCATCCCAGCGAATCAGCCCAACGCCAGACCCAGGGAGCGAGCCGTTGTCGAGGATGCCGTCTGGCCCCACCACGAGCGCGGGTTTGCGAATTAGCGTCCGGTGGAGCGTCGCCAGGAAGACAGGAATCAGGATACAGGCGAGCAGCCCCGACCCAATCCAGAGAATCCACACGCGGGGGTCGTCGGTTCTCACGAACGCAAAGACACTGGCGATTCCCACAAGGAAGGCTACCTGTCCCACACACATGAGCAAAAGCCGTCGCCGCCGTGGATAGACCATAATGCGCTGCCCGTCGTCGCGGAAGAGCACGTCGCGCCGGAAGAGCGGGTCGCCAGCGCGTTCTTCGATGGACGCACGCATGGCTGCCTCCAGACGTCGTTTGGCGCGGGCAAAGTTGGCGGAACTGGCCACTACGATGACGACTGTCGCCACGATGACGAGAGCGAGCGCTTGCACTCCCCATCCATGCGAGAGAGCCGTACCGAAGCTGATGGCGAGGAACACCGCCGCGATGATACTGACAACCCATCCATGGCGCCTCTGGTGCCAGTACCAGAGCGCGGGCAGGATGCCCAGCCCAAGCGAGATGAATACGACTGGGGCTTCCCATTGATAGGCGTTTTCATGTACGTAGATAGCCATCAGCAGGGCGATAACACCAGCGGGAATGGCAATGGCAAATATGGCTACGTTTTCGAAGCACCCCTGCCACCTGCTCTTCTCCCGCATGACCTCTAACCTCTCTGCCCATCTGCTCGCTTCCATGCCGCGGCCGCTCTCCAGGCAAGCATAGCATAGTATCGCCGCTCTCGGTAGCCGCAAGCTAGACTAGCTCGATCTCAGCGCCTTGGCCAGCCGTATGTCTTCCTCCTGGTAGCCGTGGCGGGCGTAGAAGGCGCGGGCGCGGCTGTTCGCCACCCCTGTGCCGAGCGCGAGGTAAGGCAGCCCTTGCTCGCGCGCCCAGTCTTCAGCGGCGGCCAATAGCAGCGCGGCGACGCCCTGCCCCTCGACCGCCTCGATCACTGCCAGCTCGCCTAGCTCTCCCTGAGGCGCGCCAGTGAAGTGCGCGCTCCGTTCGACGGTGGCCGCGCCGATCGGCATGCCATTAGCATCTTCGGCGATGAATACCGTCCCGTCCGCGCCCATGTTCTCCAGATTCTCCAGCAGCCAGCCGCGTACCGTCGCCAGCATCGCCTCGCGGCTGCGCCAGGGTGGGATGCCAATCGTCAGCCGCGGAGCCAGCTGCTCCAGGAAGGCGCGGTCCGCCGCCGTTGCAGGCTTGATGCGCCACTGCGTCTTCTCTGCCATCGTGAATGCCTCCTTAGCTCACTGTCCTCATCGTTCACGATGCCACAGTATACACCAGGCGAGCTTTAATAAATTACTATGAGGGTTCGACACCGTGTGCTATTGTTTGAACAGGCCACTTCCATTTGTGTAGTAATGAATGAGTTGAAAGCGAGTGGCGCAGATGAAAATTGGTCTCTTCGGCGCGAGCGGCATGATTGGCCAACGGATAACGCTGGAGGCGCTGGTGCGCGGACACGACGTGATATCCCTGGCGCACCATCTCAACGGCCCGATTACGCATCCACGGCTGACCGAGGCGCAGGTAGATATCTTTGACCCCGCCAACATCCTCGAAGCGAGTGCCGATACCGATATCGTCGTCAACGCGACCAGCGGACGCAAGAGTCTCGACACCCACGCCTTCTACATCGACTCGACCCAGGCGCTGATCGAAGCATTCGGGCGCGCGGGTGAGAAGCGGCTGCTTGTCGTCGGCGGCGCGGGGAGCCTGGAGATTGCGCCGGGGCAGTTCTTGAAGGATGCGCCAGATTTCCCCGCCGCCGCGAGACCTACCGCGAATGCTCAGGCCGAGACACTGGTGATGTACCGCGCCTCGCCAATCACCTGGACGTTCTTCTGCCCCTCGCGGACGATTCAGCCGGGACGGCGCAGCGGGAAGTATCGGCGCGGCGGCGATCAATTGCTCACCAACGATCAGGGCGAAAGCTACATCTCCGCCGAAGATTACGCCTTCGCGCTGCTGGATGAGATCGAGCAGCCACAGGCAGTCCGCCAGCGATTCACGGCGGTCTCGCTGGAGAAATAGGTAACATTCCACCTGTGAAGGAAGGAAAAACAAGCGATGGAGACGTTCGAGTCTGTGCGTACGGTGCTGGCGACGCGCCAGTTCCGCGATACCCCAATCCCCGACGATGTCGTGCGCGAGATCGTCGAGGCGGCGCACCTGACCGCCAGCGCCAGTAATGCGCAGCCGTGGCGCTTTATCGTCGTCCAGAATAAGGACACGCTCAAGCAGCTTGGGCAAATTGCGACGACCGGACCCTATATTCCCCAGGCGCCTCTCGCTATCGTCGTCGCGACCGAGAATACCCCTATCGCCCTCTCGGATGGCAGCAGGGCGATCCAGTCGATGGTGCTGACGGCGTGGTCGCATGGCGTCGCCTCTAACTGGGTGGGCTTCCATCGCCTGGACGCGGTCAAGCCGCTGCTAGGCATCCCTGACAATCTCGATGTGCTGGCGATTGTGCCGTTTGGCTATCCCGCTAAAGCAGCGGGCGCGGGCAAGAAGAAGCGCAAACCGCTCGGCGAGGTAGTGTCGCGCGAGCGGTTCGATCAGCCCTATTCGTAGACAGATCGGCACGTTACGTTCAGCTTGCGGCCCCTCCCCTCCTAGGGGAGGGGGTAGGGGGAGAGGGCTACCGTTGCCCCGGTGACAGCACGCCGTCGCTGATGTCGTAGACCTCGTCGGCCATCTGCGACGCCTGGGGATCGTGCGTGGTGACGATGAAGGTGATCCCCGCGCGATGGGCGACGCGGCGCATCAGGTCGAGGATGGCGAGGCCGGTGTGGCTGTCGAGGTTGCCGGTCGGCTCATCGGCCAGCACGATCCGTGGCGCGTGGACCAGCGCCCGCGCGATGGCCACCCGCTGCTGCTCGCCACCAGAAAGCTCCGGCGGGCGGTGCTTCTCGCGTTCGGCCAGCCCTACCAGCGCTAGCGCCTCGTGCGAGCGGCCCTCGCGCTCCTTACGGGCGGTGCGCGCCAGCCGGAGCGGCACCTCGACGTTCTCGCGCGCGGTGAGTACGGGATTGAGGTGGGCCGCCTGGAAGACGAAGCCGAGATCGTGCCGCCGTAGCTCCGTCCGCTTGCGCTCGTTCAACGTGGCGAGGTCGCGTCCGAAGAGCGCCACATGCCCGCTGGTGGGGGAATCCAGCCCGGCGATGATATTGAGCAGGGTCGTCTTGCCCGCGCCAGAGCGCCCGCGAATGGCGACGATACGCCCCTCGCCAACGGTCAGCGTGACATGCCGTAGCGCGGTGACTGTGCCGCCACCGACTTTATACTGCTTGACGACATCCTGTGCTACAAGCAGCAGCTTTGAGCCGACTGGCGTAGCTGGCGCGGCCTGCGTCGCGGGCATAGCAGGCATGGCAGGCAGCACTGGCGCGGTCGGTATCTCCTCATAGGACGGCCCATGTGGCTCATACGGTTCGTACGGCTGATAGGGCTGGTATGGCCCGTCCGACCGATTTCCGTCGCCCTGACTCTGCGGTGTCCCCCACTGCATGTGCGCGCTACTCCTCGCTGCGATGACGTTTATCTACTGGCTACGACGCCCAATCTT
>JAICKD010000829.1 GCA_025928125.1 Ktedonobacterales bacterium | reverse complement strand
TCATTGTTACCCGCGGCCACAAGGTTGACCAGGACGCGCTCGAAGCAGCGCTCGGCACGGGCGCTGGCTACGTCGGCATGATCGGCAGCCCCGGCAAGGTGCGTACGATCTTCCGCAAGTTGCTGCGCAAAGGCATCGCTTCAGAGACGCTGGCGCGGGTACACGCGCCGATTGGGCTGGACCTTGGCGCGCGAACGCCCGACGAGATCGCGCTCAGCATCGCCGCAGAGCTGCTGGCCTGGCGTCGTGGCGGCAGCGGCGAACCCCTCCGCGAGCACGCTGCCATCCTGGCCAAAGTGCGAGCTGAACCGGAGACCGAAGCTGAGACTGAGCCAGAAACTGAGCCAGAAACCGAGCCTGCCGAGGCCTGACCCACTGGCTGCGCCACCTTTTTCACCTTTTCACCCATTTCGCCGATTTTCCGCTCCCCGCAGCCATGTTATACTGGACTACATCGTGTGTCCGGCGGGGGTAGCTGAGGAGGGATCGGGTGGCGAAACGGGCAAGCGGCGGCAACATCTCCCAGGCGCTCGGTCTGCTGTCGCGGCGGCAGATCATTACGATAGGTATCGCCATCGTGGCCAGCGTGCTGGCGGGCATCTTCCACTTCGCGGAGGCCAACTCCGTGCTGACGTTTGTCGTCTCGGGCGTGGCGCTGGCGACGCTGGCCGCGCTGGTTGGCGACGCCACCGAGCAACTGGGCGCGCGGCTCAGTCCCGGCGCGACGGGAGTGCTGCAATCCGCCCTCGGTAACCTGCCCGAGCTTTTCGTCGGTATCTTCGCCTTGCGCGCCGGACTGGTGGATGTGGTGCAGAGCGCGCTGATTGGCTCGATTCTGGGCAACAGCGTGCTGGTGCTGGGGCTAGCCTTCCTGGTGGGCGGCCTGCGTCACGGCGAGCAAAAGTTCTCCTCGGACCCGCCGCGCATGATGGTCACGCTCACCCTGCTCGCGGTGGCGGCGCTGGCCATCCCAACGCTGGCATCTCTGCTACATACGCCTGCCCAGCCACACAGTGAGGGGCTGAGCATCGTCTGCGCCGTCATTCTGTTAGTCGTCTTCCTCGCCAGCATCCCCATCTCGCTGGCGGGCGGCCCGGTCAGTCTGCCCGAAGACCCGCCCGGGGCGGTGGAAGTCGCTGACGGCCATATCTGGCCGGTGTGGCTCACAGTCGCCATCCTCGTCCTCGCGGCGCTGGGCGCGGCGTTCGTCTCTGAGTGGTTCATCGCGGCGCTGGAACCTACGATAGCGGTTCTCCATCTCTCGCAGGCATTCACCGGCCTGGTGATCGTCGCGTTGGCGGGCAACGCGGTCGAGCATGTCGTCGGCATTCAGTTGATGGCGTCGAACAAGCCCGACTACGCCATCAGCGTCATCATGAACAGCTCGCTCCAGATCGCGCTCTTCCTGGTCCCTGTGCTGGTGCTGCTCAGCCTGGTGCTCGGCGGCGCGTATCTGACGCTGGTCGTTCCACCGCTCCTCCTGGCGGCGCTGGGGCTGGCCGCAATACTTGGCACGATCATCATCTACGACGGCAAATCCACCTGGCTGGAAGGTCTCGCCCTCATCGGCCTCTACTGCATCATCGCCGTCTCATTCTGGTGGGGATGAGAGCAATTGGGTTGAACTCGTCGCTGGCCGCATCATAATCCGCCGACACGCCACCTCTCTACACTGACGCCACCGATGACTGTCAGCACGCGCGCACGCGTGCAAGACACCTTCAGCGCCACGGTTTCTGTCTCCCTCTGTGCAATGCTGCCATACCCTCGACCACTTTCAATTATGGTAACTATTGACAATCACTGA
>JAICKD010000173.1 GCA_025928125.1 Ktedonobacterales bacterium | reverse complement strand
TCGTGCGCGAACGTGGGCGCGGGTCGTTCGTGCGTAGCCCGGTCATCACGGCGGGGGCGCGCGGACTGACTTCGTTTAGCGACGAGATGGCGGTGCTGGGGATGCGACCGGGCGCTCGTGTGTTGAGCATCCGCTGCGAACTCGCGTCGCCCGAGATGGCAGAGCGGCTGCATGTCGAAGCGGGTGATCCCGTCGTTGTCATCCATCGGCTCCGCTATGCCGATGAAGCCCCTATCGGCATCCAGATCGCCTATCTGCCGAGCGCGCGATTCCCTGGACTTGAACAGGCCGACCTCACCGGGCAATCGCTGTACAAACACCTCGATGAGGTGTACGGCGTCCAGCCAATCGAGGCGCACGAGACGTTTTCTGTGACCGCCGTTACTGGCGATGATGCCCGCCTGCTGAACATGTCCGATGGCGCATGCGGCTTCCATGTCGAGCGGCTGACCTACGACCAGAAGCGCGAGCTATTCGAGTATGTCACCTCGATCATGCGTGGAGACCGCTATCAGGTGCAGCTCGTTGTGCGCGCCAGTCGGCGGGAGTAGCGGTCAGCCACAGTAACCGACATCGAGTAGATCGCACTCTATATCGTTCTGAGACACAGCTCGCTCCCTGAGCTGAGGGTCGCTGCATCGCCAACATTCCATCGAAGTCCGTTGAACCCGCATAGCGCGGCAGTTGAGGAGCACGGCATGGAACCAATTTCATATCTCACGGAGGCCGCGCGCGTGGTGCAAACCCTCCAGGAGGAAGGGTCGCGTATTCGCGCCGTGGCCGAAAAAGCGGCGGAGACCATTGCGAGCGGACGTTGGGTTCGCCTCTTTGGCAGCGGCCATTCGGTCCTCCCCGTTCAAGACACGTTTCCGCGCTATGGTGGCTACGTCGGCTTCTATCCGATCATGGATCCCCGCCTGATGTGGACGACGGTCAGTGGGCCGGGAGGCGCTGAGGAATTGCTCTGGCTCGAACGGCAGGAAAACTACATCGGCAAGGTGTTTCTGCGCCACAACGAGTGGGATGCGCGCGACATGCTGATTGTCGTCTCCCATGGCGGGCAGAATGCCGCGCCGGTCGAGATGGCGCTGGCCGCCAAAGAGGCGGGTCTCTTCGTCGTGGCGGTCACCTCAGAGCAAAACCACAAAGAGAAGCCAGCGATTCATTCCAGCGGCAAGAAGATTGGCGATATCGCCGATATCACGATCTTCAATGGCGTCTCGTCTGAAGACGCTGTCATCTCGGTCCCCGGCGTCTCTGGCAAGGTGGGCGGCGTCTCCACGCTCGCCGCAATCGCAATCATGCAGGCCATTGTCTCCGAAACGGCCATCGATCTGGCCCGGCGCGGTCACCACGTACAGCCGTTCGCCGCACCAAACGTGGAGGGGGTGAGTCCTCGAAACAACGAAGAAGTGTACGAAGAGTTTCGCCGACGACTACGGCGTGCGTAACGCACGATACTACAGTGCAGTGGTCTATGAGGAGGGCGTATTCCTATGCGAAAACGCTTTGCGGCTTTCGCGGCGCTGAGCGCGCTGATGCTGGCGACCATTCTCGCTGGATGCGGTGGCGGAGGATCAGCCTCGAAGGTGACCATCACCTATCTGACACACTGGTCCGGCCCGCAGATTGACCAGTTGAACGCGGCCGTCGCCGCTTATAACAAGATCGAACCGAACGTCACCATTCAGGTGCGCAACGTCCCATTCGGCAATCTTCTCACGACGATCACCACGCAGGCGGGAAGCTCCAGCGGCCCAACTATTATGGGCATTTACGATCTCTGGATGCCTCAGCTGGTGCAGAACGGCGTCCTGGCGGCGGCTCCTGACTCGTACACCCAGGATATTCAGGGCGCGTGGCCCAAGAGTGTGACTAATGGCGTCACGGTGGATAGCAAGATTTACGGTTATCCCAACGAGATTGACCTGTACATGCTCAACTACAACAAAGCGCTCTTCCAGGATGCTGGTATCAGCGCCCCACCGACCACCTGGGCCGAGTTGGAGAGCGACGCGCAGAAGTTGACCAAGCATGATGGCTCCGGCAAGATCACCCAGCAGGGCTTTGGCATCATCACCAGCTGGAATAGTGGCGTCGTCCATCCGTGGCTGTCCCTGGTAAACTCCAATGGCGGCGAGTTGCTCTCGTCCGACCACAAGCCACAGCTTACCAGCCCTGCCGTCCAGCAGACCGCCGACTTCTACCACAAGCTGATCTTCGATGATAAGGTGACTGATCCCGCGATGGGTGAAGCCAACGCCTCGACCACTGGCCCGTTCCTGGATAACTTCGCCAACGGCAAGACGGCGATGATCATCATGGCCAACTGGTGGGAGAGCGCGCTCAAAGACAGCATGAAAGACAAGTTCTCGAATGTCGCGACCGCGCCGATTCCGGTGGGGCCGAGCGGCAGCGGGTCGCACAGCGTCTCGTATTCGTGGAGCGATGTGGTCAGTAAGCATGCCTCGCAAGACCAGCAGGACGCCGCCTGGAAGTTCCTGAAGTGGCTGAATGGCGCTTCGAGCGGCCAGAATGGCTCCTCGGCGATGGGTGATATCCTGATGGGCATGGGCATCCTGCCGAGCCGTACGTCCGACCTGGCGGCGCACCAGAGCCAGTTGAACGATCCGTTCATCAAGACCTACGTTGACCAGATGGCGAACGCGATGCCGTTCCCGATTGTGCTCGGTGGTGATGAGATCACGACCAAGCTCCAGAAGGATATCGAGTCGCTCGACTTCGGGCAGGCGTCGTCGCAGCAGGCGATGTCTCAGGCGCAGACTGACCTGAGCCAGATCCTGAGCCAATACTATCCGTAGGCCATAAGCTGTCTCGCCATGGGGTTGTGTGCGTCAGCGCGGCGCGCACAGCCCGGTGGGGCTGCTCACACCGGGGAATATCGCCGATGATGAAGCTGAAGTGGCGCATCTCGACACGAGTCGCAACCGCCGGATTTCTGACGCCAGGGATGGGTCTCCTGGCTATTTTCGTCGTTTTCCCCATTCTGCTTACCGCCTGGATGAGCCTGCATAGTGGCTCGATGATCACCTCCTACTCTGATATGCCCTGGGTTGGCCTGAAAAACTATGCGGTCATCTTCCAGCAGCCAACGTTTCGCACCGCGCTCCTCAATACGTTCCTCTACTCTCTTGTCAGCCTCCTTATCATTGTTCCGCTCTCGGTTGTTCTTGGCATTTTCCTCTATCAGAGCACCATCCGCGGCAGGGGCGTATTGCGGACGCTGCTCTTTATTCCGTATGTGATCCCGAATGTGGCGATTGCGATTGTTTGGGGGTATCTCTACGCGCCGCAATATGGACCGTTCAATCAGATTCTCGGCTGGTTCCATATTCCCGCGCAGGACTGGCTCGCCTCGGTGCATCAGGCGCTGTTCGCTCTGATCATCCTCAACGTCTGGCAGACGCTGGGCTATTATGTCGTGCTGGTTGTCGCGGGGCTGACCGAGATCCCGCGCGACTACTATGAAGCCGCCTCAATCGATGGCGCGTCGTGGCTGCAACAGCAAATTCGCCTGACCATTCCCTTGCTCAAGCGGTCACTCGCCTTTATCGTGGTCATTCTCACCATCAATACCTTGCAGGTCTTCGACCCAGTCTACGTGCTGACGCAGGGCGGGCCAATCGACGCGACCAATGTCGTCGCCTTCAACATGTACCAGACCGCCTTCAACTTTGGACACGCGGGTACCGCCAGCGCGATGGCGATGGTGCTGCTGGCGGTCGTGCTGCTGCTCTCGCTGGCGCAGTTACGCCTGTTCAAGTCGATCTGATGGAGTTTCCGATAGTTCCGATAGAGCGGGCATCGAACAAGGGAAGACAACGGATAGAGGGACACTGAGATGCAAGTCGCGGCGCAGAGCAAGAGCATCAACACACCACCGAAGCGCGCGGGCAGGCGGCGCGCAACCCTGGGCAAGCGCCTCTTTCAGGCGACTCAGTATCTCGCGCTGGTGTTCCTGGCCTGCGTGATGCTCTTCCCGTTCTTCTGGATGGTGGCGTCCAGCGTCAAAGCGCCGAACGAGCTCGGGGCGATCCCACCGATCTGGTGGTCGGCGCATCCAACCACGGAGCCATATAAGACGGTCTTCGAGGTCATTCCGTTCGGTCGAAGCCTGCTCAATTCGGTGATCGTCAGTGTTCTGACGACCGCTGGTATCCTGGTTACCAGTATCCTGGCGGGCTATGTCTTCGCCAAGCACAACTTTCGCGGCAAGAACATCCTCTTCATCGCGGTGCTGGCGACGATGATGGTGCCGCAGTTCGTCATGCTGATTCCGCTCTACCGCATGATGAACTCGCTCAACCTGGTAAATACCTATCCCGGCCTCATTCTGCCCAACCTGGCCACCGGCTTTGGCATCTTCCTGATGCGCCAGTTCATCGCGGGTATTCCTGACGAACTGCTCGAAGCGGCGCGCATAGATGGCGCGTCCGAATGGACCGTGTTGCGGCGGGTTGTCGTGCCGCTGCTGCGTCCAGCTGCCCTCGCGCTTACCCTGTTCGCCTTCGTGTTTCAGTGGAATAACTTCCTCTGGCCGCTGACCGTCGTCTACTCACAGGACATGAGCACGGTCGTGCTCTCGCTGAACAGTCTGCGCACCTACACATCGAGCGTCGCCTTCACCAACATCGTGATGGCGGGCGCGGTCATTGGCATTCTGCCCAGCGTGATCCTCATGCTCTGGATACAGAAGTATTTTATCGAGGGTATCTCGATGACCGGCATCAAAGCCTGACGCAACCCAACGCGGCCTGACGGGACAGAGAGGAAAGCGCGACCAGCGATGTATCTCGGAATAGACATTGGCGGCACGAAAATCCAGGGCGCGTACGAGCGAGCGGGTGAGATCACGCTCACCGCCCGGTTAACCACGCCGAACCACTACGGGCAGCTGCTGGATGCGCTGACACACTTGGCTGGCGAGGTCGCCGAGACCTGCGACGAGCGCGTGACACATATTGGCATTGGCGTGCCTGGAACGGCCTCCGAGCAGCGCATCACGTGGGTACCGAATCTACCCTATCTCGATGGCAAGCCACTGGCAAACGACCTCTACGAGCGGACGCGGGCCGAGGTGGTGGTGGGCAACGACGCGCAGTTCGCACTGCTGGGCGAGGTATGGCGCGGTGCGGCGCGCGAGTATGAACATGCGGTGCTGGTGAGCGTTGGGACGGGAGTCGGCGGCGCGATCTACATGAATGGCAGGCTGCTGCGGGGCAGCCATGGCAGCGCGGGGGCTTTTGGCTGGCTGAATCTCGATATGCGCGAGCCGCCCAATGCCGATCATGGCCATCTCGAACTTCACGCCTCCGGGGCGGCGCTTGATGAGTTGGCGCGAACGCTCGATCCGCCGCAGACGTCCTACGAGGTCGTTGCGGGCGCGCGAGCTGGCGATCCTGCCTGTATCGGGCTGATAGATCGACTGGCGACGTTGCTTGGCGCAGGATGCGCATCGATCGCCAGCATCCTCGATCCTGATGTCATAATCTTCTCAGGTGGTCTAGCTGATGCCTTCGACCTGCTCGAAGCGCCGCTGCGGGACGGTCTGCGCGCGCGTGGCTCGCCAAGCGTCCGCGAGACGCCGGTTGTGGTGAGCCAGCTAGGGCGCTACGCCGCTGCCTATGGCGCGTTGCGAGCGGCGATGCTACAGCGCGCTATCTGGGGATAACCGAGAAAGAATGCAAGCGATGAAATCCGAGTCCTCACGCACGCCACATTTGCCGCGCACACCTCACACGCCTCACACGCCACACACGCCGCACATGCTGCGCGAGATTCATGAGCAGCCGGACGCGCTCCAGCGCGCGCTGGAGATGAATGGCGTGGTAGCTCAGCGGATCGCCGCCGCTGTAGCGCGGCGCGGGGTTCAGGTGATCGTGCTGGCGGGCCGGGGTACCTCTGATCACGCCGCGTTGTACGGGCAGTATCTCTTGCAGCACCTGACGGGCATCCCGGTGGCGCTGGCGACGCCCTCGCTCTATACGCTCTTCGGCGCGCCGTTCCAGCTTCAGCGGGCGCTGGTCATCGGCATATCGCAATCGGGAGAGTCGCCTGATATCGTCGAGGTGATAGCGCAATCGCGCGCCGCTGGGGCATTGACGGTTGCGGTGACCAATCGTCAGGATTCGCCGCTGGCGAACGCGGCGGACGAGACGCTGTTCTGTGCGGCGGGCGCCGAGCTGAGCGTCGCGGCGACCAAGACCTATACGACCACCTGCGCCCTGCTGGCATTGCTGGCGGCCTCGCTGCCCGGCGGTGAACGGCTGCTGCCACATCTGCCGCGGCTGCCTGCGTTGATGCGGGCGGCGCTCGCCACCGAGGAAACTGTCGCGGGCGCGGTCGTTCGCTACGTTCACGCGCGCGATTGTATCGTGCTTGGCCGTGGCTTCCAGTACAGCACCGCGCGTGAGACCGCGCTCAAGCTGGCGGAGACCTGCTATGTCATCGCGATGCCTTTCTCCAGCGCCGATTTTCGCCATGGGCCGGCCGCGCTGGTCGAACGCGGGCTGCCTGTCATCCTGTTCGCGCCGCCGGGGAGGACTGCGCCCGATTCGCTTGCGCTGCTCGGCTGGCTGCGCGAGCGGGGGGCGGACTGTACAGTGATCGGGGAGGAGCGACACCCGCTGGAGCAGGCGACCACCGCCATCGCGCTCGATCTCCCGCGCCTGAGTGAGGACACCGAGCGCGGCGGGGAGGTACAGGTGGACGAGTTGCTTGCGCCGCTTCCCTACATTGTGCCGGGGCAATTCTTCGCGGTCTATCTGGCGCTTGCCAAAGGGCTGAACCCCGATCAGCCGCGTGGCCTCACGAAGGTCACCCACACGCGCTGAGC
>JAICKD010000221.1 GCA_025928125.1 Ktedonobacterales bacterium | reverse complement strand
CCCCATGCGCGTGAGGTGCTGGATGAGGACCACTATGACCTGGAGAAGATCAAAGCGCGCATCCTCGAGTATCTGGCGGTGCGACACCTGAAGGAGGTGCGCCGCGCCGAGGCCGAGGCGGAAGCCGCTACCTCGGATACGCCCGCGGATACCAGCGCTGACACGCGCGCCGCCAGCCGCGAGCCGATCCTGTGCTTCGTTGGGCCGCCGGGGGTCGGCAAGACCTCGCTGGGCCATTCGATTGCGCGCGCGCTGGGCCGTGAATTCGCGCGTATGTCGCTGGGCGGCATCCACGACGAGGCCGAGATTCGCGGCCATCGGCGCACGTATATCGGCGCGATGCCGGGCCGCATCTTGCAGTCGATTCGGCGTGCGGGGACGAATGATCCTGTCTTCATGCTGGATGAGGTCGATAAGCTCGCCTCCGACTGGCGCGGCGATCCATCCTCGGCGCTGCTAGAGGTGCTCGACCCGGAGCAGAACTTCTCGTTCCGCGATAACTATCTCGATCTGGCGTTCGACCTCTCGAAGGTGATGTTCATCGCGACAGCCAATTCGCTCGACCCGATTCCCGCGCCGCTCCGCGACCGCATGGAGATTCTGGAACTGAGCGGCTATACGGAGGAGGAGAAGCTGCATATTGCCCGGCGCTTCCTGATGCCGAAGCAGATCGCCGCCAATGGCCTAAAGGCTGATGAGTTGAGCATTCCTGACGAGACGGTGACGGCCATCATCCGTGGCTATACGCGCGAGGCGGGCGTGCGCAACCTCGAACGCGAGCTTGGCTCGGTCTGCCGCAAAGTGGCGCGCCAGATTGCTGAAGGGCATCCTGGCCCGGTCGCGGTCTCGCCTGAGAGCCTGCGCGAGTTGCTGGGCCGTCCCCGCTTCTTCGAGGAGACGGCGGAACGGTTGGATCGCCCTGGTGTCGTGACGGGTCTCGTCTGGACGCCGGTCGGCGGGGACATCATCTTCATCGAGGCGGCGATGATGCCCAGCCGCGAAAATACGCTGACACTCACCGGCCAGTTGGGCGACGTGATGAAGGAGTCGGCGATGGCGGCGCTGACCTATGTGCGCTCGAACGCGGAGGCGCTGGGCATAGACTCGACGGCCTTCGAGAATCGCGCGTTCCACATCCATGTCCCGGAGGGCGCAATTCCCAAAGATGGCCCTTCAGCTGGGGTGACGATGATGACCGCGATTGTCTCGCTGGTGACGGGACGCCGGGCGCGGTCGGATGTTGCGATGACTGGCGAGATCAGCCTGCGCGGCAAAGTGCTGCCGATTGGCGGGCTGAAAGAAAAAGTGCTGGCGGCGCATCGTGCGGGCATCCGCTCGGTGATCTTCCCGCATCGGAACGAGTATGATCTGGAAGAGCTTCCGCAAGAGCTGCGCGACGAGATGCATTTCTACCCAGTCGATGACGCGCGCGAGGTGCTGTCTATCGCACTCGAGAGTGGCCGGTCGCGGGGGACGAAGCCTGTCCCGCCAGAACAGCGCGCCCAGCACGAGCCACACGACCAGGATACGCCTGGTTTGGTCGCAACGCCGGGGCTGAGCGAGACGAACTAATAGCGTTCGATGAAGGGAACGGATGAATCCGCGATGACGATGAGTGACGCGCCAGGCAACCTGCCTGGCATCATGGGCATTTTTGCGCATCCAGACGACGAGTCTTTTGGAATGGCGGGTACGCTGGCGCGGGCGACGATGCACGGGCATTCGGCGGCGATTGTCTGCGCCACACGCGGCGAGGTCGGCGAGATCGCCGATTCCGCACTGGCGACGCCCGAAAATCTCGGCCAGGTGCGCGAGGGCGAGCTACGAGCAGCCTGCACCGCCGTCGGTGTGTATGATGTCTCGTTTCTCGATTACATCGATGGGCAGCTTGCCAATGCCGATGAGGATGAGGCGGTCGGGCGTATCGTCTCGCACCTCCGCCGCTTCCGCCCGGCGGTTGTCGCGACGTTTACCGCGAACGGCGGCTATGGCCATCCCGATCACATGGCGATTCACCGCTATACACTGGCCGCGATTGCCGCGGCCGCTGATCCTGTGCGCTACCCGGAGCAGATTGCCGCCGGTCTTGCGCCGCACCGTGTGCGCAAGGTGTATTTCACCGCGTTCCCGCGTGAGCGCATGCTGGCGATGGCTGCGGAGGCCCGCAAGCAGGGACAGGACTTCGTTCCCGGCGGCGACGCGGGTACCATTCCGCTGGAAGAGATGGGAACACCCGAGGCGGAGATTACCACGGTGGTGACCCTCAACGACGCCGAGTTTGCCGCAAAGCTCCAATCCATGCGGGCGCACGCAACCCAGATGCCGTCCGACAGCCCGTTTGCGCAGGCAACGCCAGAGCAACTACGCGAATTTATGGGTCGCGAAACCTCTGTGCTTGCCCCGCCTCCTATCTCTGATCGCGCCTATTCCACGCCAGAGGACGACATTTTCGCCGGGCTATAGCAGGCAAGAAGAGCCTTGGTATCTGCGTTGATCCCGTACGAGCAACACTGCCAGCATGTCCAGCAATTGGGTGTGCTGGCATAATTTGTGCTGCCCACATGCTCTGGCAGGTGTGCTCAGCAACCTCGCGATAAGTCTTATCCTGAGTCGTGGAAAGTGTCGGCGGTGAATGGCCGACGTGGCAGGAGAAGGAGGCTCGGCGGAATGTCTATGGAACGATGGGAACCCTTGCGCGACATGATGAGCCTGCGCGATACGATGGAGCGGTTGATTCAGGAGAGCTTCTTGCGGCCCGCGGGATCTATCCTTCCGGCAATGCGCGGAGCCATGCCGCTGGATGTGGTCGAGCGCGGTGATGCCTTCGAGATACGGGCGTCGCTGCCGGGCATCAAACCCGAGGACGTGCAAATTACCGTTCAGGGTGATGTTCTGACCATTCGCGGCACGACGACCAGCGAGCAGGAGCGCAAAGACGACCGCGACGACGACGAGAACTGGATTCTGCGCGAGCGGCGTTCTGGCTCGTTCTACCGCTCGCTGACGCTTCCCGCCCCACTTGACGCGGACAGGGCGACTGCTCGATTCGAGCAGGGCGTGTTAGTGCTCGAAATTCCCAAGGCGGAGACGGCGAAGGCGAGGCAAATCCCGGTGAGTGGCGCGCAGAGAAGCCAGCAGTCAACTACGCCGTCTGGCCAGCAGCGCTCCGCGACCTCAGACCAGCTGAGCGGGCCGACGCATGAGGAGTCGCAGCAGCACGCCGACGACGTAGTGACGAAATCCTCGATGGAGTCTTTCCCCGCCAGCGACCCACCCTCGTGGACGCCTGAACGCACCTGATCGCGTGGAGAGAGATTGGCCCCCTTACCGCTGGTGGCGAGGGGGCCGCGTTGTGTTTATTGATCAGGCGCGGGAGATTTCTCCCGCTGCCTGGCTGGCTTTTTGCTCAGTGGCGGCGTCGGCTCAGGTGGGAGCGAGTCGAGATAGGCCTCCAGTGCGGGACGATCTTCCGCTGGAATGGCCATCTCAAACTCGCGCTCCAGTCGACCCTGGTGGAGCGCTGGCTCCCAGCATGAGCGCCGGGCGCAGAGATACGCGCCGCGGCCCGACTTCTTGCCCGTGGGATCAAGCTCGATATGGCCAGCGGGGGTGCGTACCACGCGGATCAACTCACGCTTCGGGCGCACCTGTCGGCAGACGATACACGTACGTTGCGGCACGTGGCGCGGACGCTGCGGCTGCTTGGGCTTCTTCGTCGGCGGTTGCGATGCGGGCATGTCTCTCACCCTCCTAACATCTACACCTCGAAGGAGGCGGCCGCCGTTGATTCATTGCTGGGCGTGGGTTGCTCCTCGGGCCGCACGATATCGATACGCCAGCCTGTCAGCCGCGCCGCCAGCCGCGCGTTCTGGCCCCGGTTGCCAATCGCCAGCGAAAGCTGCCGCTCCGGCACGATCACCAGCGCCGTGTGGTCCGACTCGCGTAGCTCCACTGAGATCGGCTTCACCGGGCTGAGCGCATTCGCCACGAACTTCGCCGGATCGGGATCCCAGAGAATAATGTCAATCTTCTCGCCGTTCAGCTCGTTGATGACATTGTTGATCCGGGTGCCGCGCACGCCAACGCACGCGCCGATGGGATCGATCCCCTCTTGGCGCGCCCAGACGGCGACCTTCGAGCGGCTGCCCGGCTCGCGCGCGATAGCTTTAATCTCCACCTGCCCATCATAGATTTCAGGTACCTCGAGCTCGAAGAGGCGCTTGATGATGTTGCGATGCGTCCTCGACGCCAGCGCCTGCACGCCGCGACCACCGCCACGCTTTAGCTCGTAGAGATAGACGCGCACCCGCTGGCCGACGCGCATGCGCTCGCCGGGAATCTGCTCTTTCGCTTCGAGCAGTCCCTCGATCTTGTTCAGGTCCAGCACATAGGCGCCGCCCTCATCGCGCCGCAGGACGGTGCCAATCACCAGATCGTCAAGCTGGTCCTGATAGGACTCGAACAGAAACTCCTGCTCGGCCTCGCGAATCCGTTGCAAAATGATCTGCTTGGCGGCCTGGGCTGGTATCTTGTTGAATATCTCGGGCGCCTCAACGTCCACTTGCTGGCCAAGCGCCGCATGCGGGTCGCGCTGCTGCGCCTCGGCGAGCGATACCTCGTGCATAGGGTCCTGCACCTGCGCCACGACACGCTTCGATGCCCAACTCTTCACATCGCCGCTGCCTTCGACCTCGATGCGAATATTCTCACCACTACCCGTGCTCTTGCGATAAGCGGCCAGCAGCGCATTGGCGACCGCGGCCATCACCTTATCCTGTGGAAGTCCTTTTTCATGAATCAATTGGGCGATTGCTGCCTGAAATTCCGTTCGCATAGTTTCCCCCTTCCGGCGCGCTCGTAGCGGTTGCACATGACCGCGTCCTGGCATGAAAACACGACGAAGGCGTGAGATCATCCCACGCCTCCCCGACCTATTTGTCGGATGCCACCCCGCGCTACGCGGCGCGCTCCGAGTTGTGCCGTCCCGGAATCCGCCCACATAAGACAAAAAAGTGGGACAGATAACCCACTTTTCGCCACAAGCATATTTCCGGGCCGGTCTCGGCTCACTCGCAGTATATCATGTTATGCCCTGTGTAGCAAGGCGCGTAACGCATATCAGCCCGATTGCTCACGCAGCGGTTTGACGCTCGATTGCGCCCGCACGTATAATGCGTGGGTGTCCCTTTAATTCTGGATTCATGGCCCACGATACCAGCGTGTGAGCGTTTAGTTGGTGTTGTGGTCTCAACACAGGACGATAGACAGGCGATTCAGTCACCGAGTCGCAAAGACACAGAGACGCAAAGGAGCGTGCTGTATGGCTGTCCAACTGGCATCCGAAGAGAAGATGCTCATCGATATGGTGCGCGATCTGGCGCGCGAGAAGGTTGCTCCCCGCGCTGCTGAAATTGATGCGACTGGCGAGTTTCCGTGGGATATGAAGGAATTGCTCGCGCAGCAGGATATTTTCGCGATGCCGTTCCCAGAAGCATATGGCGGGCTGGGATCGAGCGAATTGAGCATTCTGATGGTCATCGAGGAACTGGCCAAAGCCTGCGCCACGACCTCGCTGCTGCTCTGCGTCCAGCAACTTGGTTCGCTGCCGATTCTGCTGGCGGGTACCGACGAGCAGAAGCAGCGCTTTATCCCAAAGCTGGCGAGTGGCGAATGGCTGGCGGCCTATGCGCTGACCGAGCCAGGCTCCGGCTCCGATGCGGGTGCGATGCGGACGCGCGCCGAGAAGCGCGGCGATACATATGTGCTCAACGGGCTGAAGCACTTCATCACCAACGCGGGTGTCGCGCATATCAATACAGTCTTCGCTGTGACCAGCGATGAGGGTACGCGCGGCATCAGCGCCTTCGTCGTCGAAGGTGACCGTCCCGGCTTCCACATGGGCAAGGTCGAGAACAAGATGGGCATTCGCGGTTCGCAGACCGGTGAACTGGTCTTCGAGGACTGCGAGATTCCAGCGGGCAATCTGCTCGGCAACGAGGGCGAAGGGTTCAAGATCGCGCTGGCGACGCTTGATCGCACACGCCCCGGCATCGCGGCGCAGGCGTTGGGCATCGCCCAGGGCGCGCTCGACTTTGCGGTGGAATACGCGAAGCAGCGCGTGCAGTTTGGCAAGCCGATCTGGGACAACCAGGCGATCCAGT
>JAICKD010000502.1 GCA_025928125.1 Ktedonobacterales bacterium | reverse complement strand
GGCTGCTGCTCTGTCATGAGGTGTGTCTTTCTATGATAGCCGAAGCGCATGATGGCTCGTATGTCGTGCGTCGTGTGTGCGTCGTATGTGCAGGTAAAGTATCGCATATGTGGTAGCGTGGGCGGGTGTGGCTGGCGGCTAAAGTCGCGCCTAAGGGTTGCTGCGCAACCGCGAAGCCCGCCTCCGCGGGCTGCAGAGCGCTCTATCGCGGGAGCGTGCGGCAGGCAGGCCGTAGCATAAATGCTCTGGCGAATGGGCGGTCGCTTCGCTTGCCCCAGGATTAGCCGCGGCATTCATGCCCCGAATCACGCCCTACCACCCTGTTCAGGTTCATGCTAAACGTTCATCAACCGCCCGCACACGACCATCGCATACGTTTTGCGCCCTGCCGCTTAGACGGCCTGCCGCCTGCGCTGGTCACACCCGCAGCCTGCCCGATAGCGTCTATGACGTTAGAGATACTTCTCCAGCCAGCGGACGATGCGCTCGTCCATATCGCGGACGTGGTCGCGCTCGGCAAGGCCGTGGCCCTCGCGGGGATAGATCACCAGTTCTGTCGGCACATTGCGTTCCAGCAGCGCCCGGTGAAACGCGTACGCCTGATTGACCGGCACGCAGGGATCCTGCTCGCCGTGCAGGATCAGCGTCGGCGTGGTGATCGTATCGGCGAAGGTCAGCGCCGAGCGGGCGCGATACACCTCCGGCTGTTTCAGCGGGTCGGCGGTGAGGATGCGCATATCCCAGTCGGGTATGTTGGTCTGCGCGTGGAAGCTGTGATAGTCACAGACGCCCGCGCCCATCATCGCCGCCTTGAAGCGCCGCGACTGGCTGATGGCCCACGCCGTCATGAAGCCGCCATAGCTCCAGCCGATGATACCGACTCGCTCGCCATCCACCAGCCCCTGCGCGACCAGATAATCGATGCCGCTGAGGATATCTTGCAGGTCTTTGCCGCCCGCGTCGCCCAGCACCGCATCGGCGAAGGTGATACCGCGTCCCAGGCCGCCGCGTATATTCGGCTGGAGGACGGCGAACCCGGCGCTGGCGCAGATCTGGCCCCACATGACGCCGCCACGCCAGTCCGTCTGCCAGGCGGCGGATGGGCCGCCATGCACCTGCACAACCAGTGGCGGCGGCGAGCCTCGCGTCGCGCTCAGCGGACGGGTGAATAACCCCTCGATGCGCCAGCCATCGGCGCCCTCCCAGGAAATCACCTCGGCAGGCGCGAGCAGCGTCGTCTCCTCGATCAATGCGTTGAGATGAGTGACTTGCCGCCAGTCCAGCCGCGCGTCCGCGCCAGCGCTGCCGGAAAGCTCGCCTACCCACACATCGGACGGGTGCAGCCGGTCGGAGGAGTGGGTGACACAGCGGCGCAGATCAGGCGTCGTCGAGAGCCTTGGCCCGCCACCACCGCCGATGATGAAGTCGCGCGTCAGTGGGGTAAGTGCGCAGCTGGTCTCGTCCAGCAGCCCTACCTGATGGGCCACGCTGTCCCAGCCTGCGTAGAGCATGCGCGAGCCATCCGGGAACCAGCGCACCCAGCTTGGGCTGAACTCTACCCCTGGCGTGAGATTGCGAGGCTCGCCGCCCGCCGCTGGAATGATGAAGACCTCACCGCCGACCAGCCCGCGGTCGCTCCATTCGCCTGATATATAGGCGATGCGGCTGCTATCGGGCGACCAGGCCAGCGCCGCCGCCTGCCGGGTGAGCTGCGTCAGCCGCCGCACCGCGCCGCCCTCCGCCGGAACTGTGCCGACCTGGCCGCGATACCAGTCGGTCTCGCCAGGGCCAGCCGAATAGTAGACGGCGAGCTGCTGACCGTCCGGCGACCAGGCGTACTCCCAGATGGTGAGGTTGGCGGGTGTCACTGGCGCGGGTTGATCGCTTGTCAGCGCCACGGTCCAGAGGCGGCGATGCCGGTCGGGCGCGACCACCACAGGATCTTTCGCTGGCTCGTCGCCCTCCCATGTCAGCAGCGCCAGGCGGCTGCCATCGGGCGACCACGCGAACGATTCGACGCCGTTGGGCAGCGTGCAGAGGCGGCGCGGCGTTCCCCCACTGGCTGGCATGACGTAGATTTGCGCTTTGCTGCCGCTGCCCTGTTCGCCATCGCGCGTCGAGAGAAAGGCAAGCTGCTGGCCGTCAGGCGACCAGCGCGGATGGGTGTCGTTGCCTGGCCCGGCGGTCAGCGCGGTGGCCTGCCCTCCATCGAGTGCGACGGTCCAGATGCGCGCCACGGATTTCGGCTGGTCCGCCGCCCAGTCGCGCAGCACGAACGCGGCACGGCTGCCGTCGGGATGGATGTTTTCGTCGTCGGGGGTGCGCGCCTGCCGCATGCTCGCGGATGTCGCTGGCACGCGCGCTGGCTCCAGGCGCAGGTCTTCTCTCGCCGCGGTCGTTCGGGTGTTCGTCACAGCTAACTCCTCAGGCGACTAGTCGATATATCAAGAGCGCTGAGCGCGCAGCCGGTCGAAGGCGATGCACAGGCCGCGCAGCAGCAGGTTAGGGTCCACGATATCAATACAGGGCGTGACGCCCGCCATGACATCCGCCAGCCCGCCATGGGCGATCACCTTCGCGCGCGCGCCGCCGGGGATCTCGTCGCGTAGCCGCGCTACCAGCCCTTCTACGAGGCCGACATGCCCGAAGACGATGCCCGACTGCATGTTGGTGGCGGTGTTCTTGCCGAGCGCATGCGGCGGCGGCTTCAACTCCACCTGGTAGAGACGCGAGGCCGCGCTCGCCAGCGCCTCAGCGGAGATGCCCAGTCCCGGCGCAATCGCTCCGCCAAGATAGTCACCCTCAGGCGAGACGCAATCGAAGCTGGTCGCGGTGCCAAACTGGATGACGATGGCCGGGCCGCCGTAGATGCGGTGAGCGGCCAGTGCGCTTATCATACGGTCGGCCCCGATCTCCCAGGGGTTATCCACTAGCAGCTTGATGCCCAGATCGAGCTGGTGGGTGATGACGATAGCCTCGCAGCTGAGATACTCGCTGGCGAGCGCCTGGAAGACGGGCGTGAGCGGTGGCACGACACTGGCAAGGATGACATCGCCTATATCGTCCATCGACAGCCCGGCCTGCTGACAGAGACTGGCTAACAGCGCGGCGTACTCGTCAACGGTCTTCTCGCGCACCGTCGCCACCCGCCAGCGAGCGCGCAGCTCATCACTCTCGTGCGGGTACAGTCCAAACTTGATGCCCGTGTTGCTGCAATCTATCGCCAGCAGCAGCGAGCGCTCTGATTTTGCCATGAGATGCTCCGAACATTGCGCGTGATTGGCAATACGCCAAAAATGCGACGTTGGCCCGTCCCTGCGGCGATTGTAGGCTTGCGCTATTGTTGCGGTCAAGCGCCTGCGTGGCGTTGACCTGAATTTGGCGAGCCACTGTGCAGGAGCGGTATGCGAATTGTACAATGAGAGGAATCCGCGAATGTCCCGAAGTATCTCAGCATCATCAGCGCTTTCCCGGCACGGTCACGGGAG
>JAICKD010000288.1 GCA_025928125.1 Ktedonobacterales bacterium | reverse complement strand
CTCTTCGAGGAACTGCGCGGCACGCAGGTGGTTGTGCGACCCTACCAGCTGGAGGATGCGGACGAGCTTTTCGCCGCTGTCGAGGAGTCGCGCCAGCATCTTTGGCCCTGGCTCCCCTGGGTCACACAACACCAGACGGTCGAGGATACGCGCGACTTCATCCTGCGCACGCAGGCGAAATGGCTGCTGCGGGAGGATGATTTGACCGTGGGCATCTTCGAGGCCGACAGTGGGCGCTATCTAGGCGGCTCAGGCCTGCATGTTCGCGGCTGGGATGTGCCAGCGTTCGAGATCGGCTACTGGATACGCGCCAGCGCCGAGGGGCGCGGCTACGTCGCCGAGGCGGTGAAGCTATTGACCGACTTCGCCTTCGCATCGCTGGGCGCGCAGCGTGTGATGATTCGCTGCGACGCGCGCAACACTCGCAGCGCGGCGGTGGCTGAGCGGCTGGGCTTCGTGCGCGAGGCGCTCCTGCGCAACGACACGAGAGACGCCAACGGCGAGCTACGGAGCACGCTGGTCTTCAGCCTCATCCCAGACGACCCCCGCTGGCCGTCGTAGATGGCTGGTGGCTAAAGCCGCGCCTATGGGCTTCGCCGCAAAGCCTGCCTGCGCAGGCTCCAGACCGTGAGGCTGCCTACCATCTTCTGCAACCCGCGTAGGCGGGTTTTGTGGCGGAGCGCAGCGAGGCCGTTCAGGCGCGGTTTCAACCACCCGCGCTTCTTCTAGATTTTGTTGATCGTCTTCCCCATGAGCTTGGCGAACCACTTATAGGCAATCTTGCGGAACCAGTAGCGACGGATGCGTTTGGCGTTACCGCTGGCCATCACCTCGGCCATATAGACGCTGCTGTCTACCTTATGCACCGCCTTGGCCGCCTTATGCCCCTCGGCGGCGGCGTGTTTCAATTCGCGGCCCGCACTGCTGGATTTCGTCTTGGCCATCGTTGTATTCTCCTTCGGTTGCTGGCTTTCTGGCTGGGGCTGTCCCATCCGCCATTGCCCCATCGCTTCCCCGTGGCTTCATGGTATTGTCTCGCCCCTTGCTCGTCAAAACAGGCAGCCATTCGTACCGGCAACAGTGGGAGAATCGTCCTGTTCAACACGAATGGCCTTGTTGATATCGCTGGTCTGGATGCGCGCGCATCGAGCCGTTATGGTGTCGCGGTGCGTGGGGTTACGTCGGCGCGGCGCAGGCTGGTGTAGGCAAACGCGCCCGCCAGCAGGCAGAGCAGTCCCGCGAGCAGGATCAGCGCGTCATAGGCGTCGAACGCCTGCCCCAGCAGGTCGGCGTGGAAGCTGGCGAAGACCGTGCTGGCGAGCGTCCCAAAGATGGCGATGGAGGTCACCTGCGCGACGGTCATCGCTGGCTCGATCACATTCATGACGCGCCCGACCATCTCCTTCGGTGTAACACGCAAGACCAGCGGCATCAGCGCCACATTGAGCGAGCCGTTGGGGATGCCCACCAGAAAAGCGCAGATCAGGCCGGGAATCAACTCGGTCTGCCGCGAAAGCACGATCGCGACGATACCGACGACGACGACGGACCCCCAGAAGATACGCACCAGGCCGATGCGTTTCGCCAGCACCCCACCGAGTAGCGATCCCAGCACTGCCCCCACGCCAAGCACCACCGGGAAAAGCCCGATTACCTGCTCCGAGGCGTGCAGATCTTGCGCTACGAAGAAGACGAAGAGCGCATTGATCGCGCCCGACCCAAACAGTACGATCACCAGCGTGATGAGCAGCGTCCGCGTGACGAGATTGCCCAGCGCGAAGCGCAACCCCGCGATGAGTTCGCGGCGGACGTTGCCGCGCTCGCCCCGCTTCACACTGCGCGCCGAGGGTGGCGCATGGACCGCCAGAATCGCGAGGAAGGCGACCACAAACGAGAGCGCGTCGGCAAGGAGCGCAACCCCAATGCCGAACGGCACAAAGAGCAGCGGCGCGACGCCAAAGCCTATGATGAACGAGAGACCCGCCACCGTCTCGATCAGTCCGCTCGCCTGCGGCTGGTCAGGCTCGGCCACGATATCGCCGATGAGGGCGGTGCGCGCCGCGCGGGCAAATTGCGCGAGGCCATAGACGAGGAAGATGACGACATAGAGCGCGACCAGCTTCATCGCGAGCGACGGATGGCCGCCTGGGAAGAAGGGCAGCGGCGTGAGATCGGCAAAGAGCAGCAGCGCGGCGGTCAGGATCGCCTGTAGTAAGATGACCGTCATCATCGTGCGGCGCTTGTCCCAGCGGTCGACAAAGACGCCTGAGATCGGGCCGATGACGAGCGTTCCCACGGAAGAGGCAGCCAGCACACCGCTCACCGCGAGCGGCGCCCACGACTGCCCGCGTCCGAGACCGAAGGCGATCCAGAGCGCGAAGGTAAAATCGAGCAGCGCGTCGCCGATGTAGGAGATGGATTGTCCGGCCCAGAGCAGGCCAAAGTTGCGGTTGATGAGTGGCCCGGACCCACGGACTGGCGTCGTGGTCTCGGTCTCCGATGGGGTTTCTAGCACAGACATGGAGCATAGTCCTCTCAATAGCGAGGTATACAGCGTGGTGAGACAGCAGTGAGCGAGGCTACTCGGTGATGACGGCTAGGGGCAGCAAAGTCTGGTAATCGGCGAAGACGTAGAGGCGCCTGCCATCGGCGGGGCTGAGCGCGCCGAAGCGGATCGCGCGTTGCCCGGCATACGTCATCTCCATCTCAGGGAGGATGACAATAGCGCTGGTCCCGAAGATGAAATCGCGGACCTCTGGCAGCGCTCCATAGGGCGATATGGCAAAGACACCCGAGCCTAAGCATCCACAACTCGATTGAAGCCAGGTCCGCATGCTGAATTCAGGGGCGAAGTCAGCGCTACGAATCACGCGCAATATCGTGGGCCGCTGGCATACCCAGCACTGCATGACGATCCTGCCAGATGGCAGGGCATCCAGGATCGCTTGCCCAATCTGCTGAATCGTCTTCTTCGTGGCTGGCAAGAACGAGCGCGCATGCGCCAACTCGACGAGGCCGCGTGTGTTGATCTCCTCCGTCTGGCAGGCGGGGCATCGGAGTCGCATATTGATGCGCCCGCCCGCCATCGGCTCGAACATGCCCTCCATGCGCACGCGGCCGCACAAATAGCAGATAATCTGCGTCTTGCGCCAGCCAACAACGTCGTCGGGGAGAATCGCCAGCCCCAGCGCCAGCGCGTCGTCGCGCAGATCGTGACTCAACGTATGGAGCAGCTGACTGCGCGCACGATGCAGCCGCGCCTCCAGCGCGCTCAGCGAGAGGCCCATGCGCGCGGCAAGCTCCCGCTGCGGCGCCTCCGCCAGATAGTGTTGCTCCACCGCCGTCCGGCTCTCCGGCGGGAGATAGCCCAGCGCGCGGTCCAGCAGCAATGCCATATCGTGACGACTCAACTCCTCGGTGGGATCGAAGCTGTCGGGGTCGGCAAGCTGCGATGCGAACGCGGATTCATCGTCCGGCTCGCTCTCGCCGGGGGGAAATGGGGTCTCGCGCGTCCGTAAGATGCCCTGCCTGCGCTGGTAACGCAGACAGACATTGCGGCAGATGCCATCCAGCCAGGCGGCGAAACGTGTCTCGTCGCGCAGCTGCTCGAGCGATTTCCAGGCCTCCAGCAGCGTCTCCTGGATGACATCGTCTATCGCGTCGGGCGCAACCTGCCGCGCGCGAGCAAGCCGCTGCAACCGTGGCGCGGCACGGCTGAACAGGGCTTCTATCTGGCTGGCGAGCGGCATCGGCGCGTCTTCACCTTCGGTGACTATCTCATCAGGTATTGGGTTGGCTAACACTGATTCTACCCTCCTGAGAGATAGTCGCGCGTATCCATGATTACCTTGCGAAATTTTTGGGCGATCTGGTGGGTATGGTTTGACGCGAGCGGCGCAAGGCGGCTATAATTCAGGGTTGAGCATGCATTTTGGAAGACATTTTGAGGACATCATCGGCGCGATACTCTCCGCCTGAGATATTCTGTTACGTCTAGGACTTCGAGAGACTATGCCAAAGCTCTATGGATGGGTGCGCGAGGTCGTGCCAGAGAGTCCCGCCGATCTCGCGGGCATTCAGCCGGGCGATCTGTTGCGGACCATCAATGACAATCCCGTGCGCGACCTGCTGGACTACCAGTTCTACGCCGCCGAGGAAGAGTTGCTGCTGGGCATCGAGCGCAACGAACGCGCACGCACAGTGCTGGTGGCGAAGGCGCCCGACGACGAGATGGGCATCCGTTTCGGCGAGGAACCCGCGCCCTTCATCCGCATCTGCGCCAACAAGTGCGTCTTCTGCTTCATCAAGGGACTGCCCGAGCGCCATCAGCCCCAGCGCGGCCTGCCGCTCGGCATGCGCGAGTCGCTCTACATCAAAGACGACGACTACCGCTACAGCTTTCTCTTCGGCAACTTCATCACGCTGACCAACCTGAAAGAGGCCGACTGGCGGCGACTGGAGGAGCAGCGGCTCAGCCCGGTCTACGTCTCGGTGCATACGACCAACCCCGACCTGCGGCGCAAGATGGTGGATGGCCCGCGCTCCGGCGAGATTCTCGATCAAATACGGCGGCTGGGCGATCTCGGCATCACCTGCCACACCCAGCTCGTCCTCTGTCCCGAAATCAACGACGGCGACGAATTGGAGCGCAGCATCGGTGATCTGGCAGCGCTACGGCCCATCGTCGAATCCATCTCCGCCGTGCCGGTCGGGCTGACGAAGTACAACAACATGCTCAAAACCGAGGGGCTGCCGACGATGCGCTCCTTCCGCCGCGATGAGGCCGAGGACGTGATGGCGCGCGTCGAACGCTGGCAGCGCCAATTCTCCGCCGAGCCGGGCGCGCGCGGAATGCCCTTTGTCTACCTCTCGGATGAGTGGTATTACGTGACGAAGCGCCCCTTCCCGCCCGCGCGCCACTATGGCAGCTACGCCCAGATCGAGAACGGCGTTGGCATGACGCGCAAGCTGCTGGACGACTGGCGCGCCGCACGCAAGACGCTACCCGAAGCGCTGCCCGCACCCCGCCGCGTCGGCATCGTCACCAGCGCGATGGCGCGGCCCGTCATCGAACGGATGGCGCGCGACCTGCGCCGCATCGGCAACATCGAGGTACGGGTGATGCCAATAGAAAACCGCTTCTTCGGGCCTATCGTGACGGTGGCGGGGCTGCTCTGCGGGCAGGACGTGCTGGACCAGACGCGGGAGCAGTGTGGCGACTTCACCGGCGATGATCTGCTGCTGCTGCCGCGCGTGATGCTCGATAATGCGGGCAAGCGCTTTCTCGACGATGTGACGGTGGACGATTTCCGCGCCCAGGCGCCAGCG
>JAICKD010000160.1 GCA_025928125.1 Ktedonobacterales bacterium | reverse complement strand
TTTCGACAACCGGCGCTAAGGCGCTTTTGATTGACGAGCAGGGCCAGACCGTCACCAGCGCATCAACATCGCTCACGCTCTCCACACCGCGCCCGCTCTGGGCCGAGCAGCAGCCGCGCGACTGGTGGGAAGCCACCGCCGCCAGCATACGGGCAGCGCTGGCAGCGGCGGAGGCGACCGGCGACGAGGTACGCGCGGTGGGGCTGACGGGCCAGATGCACGGGCTGGTGCTACTCGACGGGCAGGGAGAGCCACTGCGCCCAGCGATTCTCTGGAACGACCAGCGCACCGCCGCCGAGTGCGACGAGATTCGCGCGCGCATGGGGAAAAGTCGCCTGATCGCCGTGACTGGCAACGACGCGCTCCCTGGCTTCACCGCGCCCAAGGTGCTCTGGGTGCGCCGCCACGAGCCGGAGATTTACGCCCGCGCCGCGCGCATCCTGCTGCCCAAGGACTACATCCGCTACCGCCTGACCGGCAACTTCGCGATGGATAAAGCCGACGGCTCTGGCACGCTGCTCTTCGACCTCGCCGCTCGCGACTGGTCGCCGGAGGTAACCGCCGCCCTGGATATTCCGTCGTCGTGGCTGCCACCCACCTATGAAGGACCCGCAAACACCGGTACAATCAGCGCCGAGGCTGCCGCGCTCACGGGGCTGGCCGTGGGAACGCCGGTGATGGCAGGCGGCGGCGATCAGGCGGCGCAGGCGGTGGGTGTCGGTGCAATCGATCCGGGTATGGCGGCAGTGACGCTGGGTACGTCGGGTGTCGTCTTCGCCGCGACCTCCACGCCGATCTACGAGCCAGAGGGGCGACTGCACGCCTTCTGCCATGCTGTACCGGGACGCTGGCATCTGATGGGTGTGATGCTCTCGGCGGCGGGAAGCCTGCAATGGTTGCGTGATACGCTCGCGCCAGATGACAGCTTCGACGCGCTGATGGGCGAGGCGGCTCAGGCGCCCGCAGGCAGTGAAGGGCTGCTCTTCCTGCCATATCTCTCCGGAGAGCGGACGCCCCATCCGAATCCACTGGCACGGGGCGCATGGGTCGGGCTGACACTGCGGCATACGCGGGCGCACATGATCCGCGCGGTGCTGGAAGGCGTCGCATTCGGCCTGCGCGATGGGTTCACACTGCTATCGCAGGTGGGCCTGGGCGAGATGACAGGCGTGCGTATCTCGGGTGGTGGCGCGCGCAGTCCGCTCTGGCGCGCGATTCTGGCGAGCGTGCTGGCGACGCCGCTGGAGAGCGTCGAGGCGAGCGAAGGCGCGGCCTATGGGGCTGCGCTGCTGGCGGGGGTCGGCGTGGGCGTCTGGCCCGATGTCGTGTCAGCCTGCGCGGCCACGGTCCAGCCGGGCGAGATAACGGCCCCCAACACGGAATGGCAGACAGCGTATGAGCGTCTCTATCCAGTCTACCAGTCGCTCTATCCAGCGCTCAAGCCAACCTTCGCCGCGCTCGCCGACAGCGATTAGTGGCGCGGGGTGGCGCTCTCCTGCTCGGGGGCAGATTCGACTGGATGCTGTCCGTTGCCTTCCAACGCCGCCACATCGCCATTTCTTGATATGACCGTTGTGTTGCCAGATTCGTCGGGTGGCTCTTCCTCCGGTTCCTCCGCTGGCTGGAAGAGTGGCAACTTCCGTGTGAAGCGATCATAGAACGTCTCGCCGACCGCCGCGAAGACCGCGACAATTGGCCCGGCGAAGAACGCGCCCCAGACGCCGCCCCACTTCGCCCCAAGCAGCAGCGCGGCGAAGAGAATAATCGGGTTGATGCCCAGCGTCTTGCCGAAGACACGCGGCGCGATCAACTGGAGCGCGATCTGTTGCGCGACGATCAACAGGAGCACCAGCACTACCACTTTGCCAATCAACTGATCATTCGGGGTTTGCAGCAGCACCAGCAGCAGCGGCGGGACAAACGCCCCGAACGAGCCGATGAAGGGGATCATCATAATCAGGCCCGCCAGCAACGAGGCAAGAAAGCCGTTTGGCTGACCAAGACCGAACAGAACAAGCCAGGTAAAAAGGCCATAGATGAATGCGATGATGATCTGCGCGCGGAAGAAGCCGCCAAACGTCTCATTGACCTGCCGCTGGAACATGCGGAAATCAGGCTCCCAACGGGGCGGCAGCTTCGCGACGATGCTCTTCACCAAACGTTCGCCGTCGAGCATGATATAGAACGAGATGATAAAAACAAGCGCGGTATCGAACAGGATGGTCATGATTGATGTCACGAGCGTCGTCGCGAAGTTGACCGCGTTGTTTGCCAGCGAGCCGGCCCAGCCAGGCACCTGCTGTGAAATTTGCGTGACGATGTGCTGGGCGTCTTTCGCTGTGAACCCCAAGCGCCGAAGTAGATCGACAGCGCTCTCATTCAGCGCCGCCAGCCGTTCCGCCGAGAGGTCCGACTTGATCTCGTCCGCCAACTGGGTCACCTGCGACTGGATGGCTGGCACCATCAGCACAATCGCGCCTGAGATGACGACCAGTAAGGCGATATAGACCAGCGAGACAGCTAGCACCCGTGGGAATTTGCGGCTGATAAGGAAATTCGAGACGGGAGCGAGAATGAACGTGATGACCCAGGCCAGGAAGAAGAGCAGCAGGATATCCCCGACTGACGCCAGCACCGACCATACGACGCCGAGGACCCACATGGCGACGAGAACCGTCACCAGGCCCAGCAGTAAGCGCAGTACGCGATGTCGATCCAGGATATCGCGCGAGTCTCGTCCATCCACGAGGGTCGTGCCTCCTTGAGTCTGGTCCAGTCGCATACAGCGTACCTGCCATGTCGTTTCAGTGTACCACGATGCACAGACAAGGGGGGACAAATCAGCCCATCTAGCTAGCGTGCGGGGATGCGCTCGTCCTTATGGCCGCACACTAGCCAGCAGTTCGCGCAGGCGGTCGTGTGGCAGCGCGTGGAGCAGGTGGCCCTCGCGTCCGCGCATCGTCGTCGCCGCAAGCAGCGCGTTGATGACCGCCTCCTCGGTAGCCTCAATCACCGCCTCAAAGATGGTGTTTAGCCCGCGATTGTCGTAGCTGCCCTCGCTGAGGATATTGATGCTGAGCCGACCACCAGGCGCTTTGTAGGGGATGCGTTGCGCCGTCGAGAACGCCAGGATAATCTCGCCGCTGCCATCGCCCGCCGTCGAGCCGGTCCGCGCCAGACCCAGCCCGGCGCGCTTGGCTAGGCGTTGTAGCGTGTGGGCGTGGAGCGGCGCATCGGTCGCGACGATGACGATGCACGAGCCGTCGGCGGTTGGCTGCTCAGGCATCAGGTCGGTGATGGCGCGGCCCACCGGAACGCCCGCGACCGTCAGTTGTGGCCTGCGGCCAAAGTTCGTCTCCACCAACACACCGACCGTGAACGTGCCTGCTTCGATGGCGACGACGCGCGACGAGCTGCCAATGCCGCCCTTGAAGCTGAAGAGCGCCATCCCCGTCCCCGCGCCAACACAGCCTTCCTCGACAGGATCAGTGCTCGCGCCATCGAGCGCGGCCCAGACATCCTCCTCGGTGAGCGCGAAGGTGAGATGGTCGTGCAGGAAGCCATCGTCACACTCGGCGATGACCGCAATCGGGATCTCATCGCGCGCCTGCTCGGGATAGCGCTGGGCCAGGTAGCGCGTGGTCGCGTGCAGCGTCATCCCCACGCCCGACGTCCCAGTGAGCACAATTGGCGACGAGAGCAGCCCCCACTCGTCGATCACCGAGCGACAGGTCATCTCGCCGTAGCCGTTTAGCGCAAAAATGCCCGCATAGAGGCGTTCGGCCATGGGATTGCCGTCGTGCGGCCAGATCGCCGTCGCACCCGTGCGAATAGTGTCGCCGCGAATCAGCGTCGTATGCCCGACACGCACCCTCGGCACATCGGTCAGCGTATTCGATGGCCCTACTGGCAATGTGCCGATGGCAACGCCGAGGTCGCGCAATCGCTCTGTTGATGGCATCGCTTCTCTCTCCCTCTTATCGCGCTGGACGGTGATACAATGCGTGCTGCTGGCCATCCAGGTAAAGTCCAGGAGGATGAACATGGCACACCGATATATCAACCCACCGACGCTCGCGCACCCAACCGGATACACGCACGTCGTCGAGGCGACTGGCGTCCGCACGGTCTTCATCTCTGGGCAGGTGGCGCTTGACTCATCAGGGAATATTGTAGGCCAGGGCGACATGCGCGCTCAGGCGCAACAGGTCTTCGAGAACCTCCACGTCGCGCTCCGCACCGTCGGCAGCGGCTTTCGCGACGTGGTCAAGCTCACCTATTTCATCGTCGATATGACCCAGATGCCGGTGGTCCGTGAGGTGCGCGACCAGTTCATCCACCCCGAGCAACTGCCCGCAAGCACCGCCGTCGAGATTCGTCGCCTCGCCCGCGAGGAGTTTCTGCTCGAGGTCGAGGCCATCGCCGTGCTTGGGGAATAGGCAGCCCCCTCCCCCAAGGGGAGAGGGGGACCAGAGCCGACCGAGCGTATGCGCGGACCGATCTTCAGGTTCGGCGTCATACTTCGGCGGACGTTATCAAACAGTGTGGAGTTCGAAGACCCGTCGACCCTTGGCCGCTGCCACCGGATCGCTGAGATCAACCCCGTCGACCATGCGGATGAACTGGGTACCGAAGGGAATGCTGCGCGCGAGCGCGCCGAGGATGTCGCGAAAGTATTCAACGCGCTCCGTTGGATCCAGCTCGGTCGCGCTTACTTCTTCTGCCTGGCCCCGTACCGCTATGGTCGCGCGGCCAGCCGCACGCAGATTGCGCACCCATTGGGACTCACCCCAAGGGGACCAGACCCAACGCCTGCCATCTACCGCAATGACCGCCAGTGGCGTGGTGCGAGGCAGGCCGCTCTTCCGGCCACGAATGGTGACGAGCCGGTTAGGGCCAAGCGGCACGCCAGCTTTCATCAGGAACTTCAAGATGGCGCCGAAGAACAGAACCCGCCGTGGAACACGTAGGGACGGCTCCGCTGCGACCTTCCGTATTTGATCACTCATAATTGGATTACTCATGAACGCAGCTCCTTATTTTTGTGGCATCTTGCGCCAGTTCGTTCCGGCGCTACATAGAAGACCCGCATGAAGGCGCGGACGTGACGTGACATGACATGACATGACAGTGGTATATGACACTTGGAAGGACTCGAACCCTCAGCCAGTGACGGCAGTGAGATCCAGCTGGCTGAGTCGATCTGGATCCGCGAGCACTTCGATCTCGACGATCCTCTCACCCTTGACCGTCAGAGTCAGAATCGCAAATGGGCTCCCGTCGGGCATCCAGGCAACGCCGCCCGGTATCCCGTTGACAAGGATTCGCGTCGCCGTTTCTGTAAACCGGCGGAAGGTCATCGCTTGCTCGCCGACGGCACGCGCGCCGGACACAAGGGAGTTCAGATTCGGATGAGTCATCCCGCCGTCGGAGCGCAGCACGATGTCTGGATCGAGGACAGCGAGCAGCGCTCCGAAGTCGCCGACGCGCGCCGCGTTAAGGAAGGCGTCGACGACGGTCCACTGGCCATCAAGATCGACATCGGGTACAGGCGCGCCCTGGACCCTGCGGCGAGCACGGCTCGCGAGCTGCCGGGCCGCCGTCGGCGTTCGGCCGACGATTGGCGCAATCTCATCGAACGAAACAGCGAAGATGTCATGCAGCACGAAGGCAACCCGTTCGGTGGGCGTGAGGGAGTCGAGAACTACGAGCATCGCAAGCCCAACAGAATCACCCAGCAAGGCTTGCTGCTCGGGATCAATTCCCTCCGCCGAACTCACGATGGGATCCGGAACGTGAGTCTCCAGGGGTACTTCGCGGCGCGTGGCGCGCGACCGCAACATGTTGAGACAGACCCGCCCGACGACTGTTGTCAACCACGCCTGGAGGTTTTCAATAGTCCCTGTGTCAGCGCCGCTGAGGCGAATCCACGCTTCCTGGACCGCATCGTCCGCATCGGATAGCGAGCCGAGCATGCGATAGGCGACGCCGCGCAAGTGGGAGCGGTTTGCCTCGAAGCGTTCGGCCAGCCAGGCGTTCTCACCAGTGCTCGCATCCTTAGCCATGTGTCATGTCCTCTCGTTAGGCGGTGTCATCGAAGCGACTCCACTCACAATAATAAACATGACAAGCATGATAGACGCGACCGGGAGACATCCCTAGAGGCTTGCCGGCCTCTCAAGGGCAAAGCTTTAGCAGGCTCTACACAGCGGCCTGAGTGGAGCGACCATAGACGACGGTGGGATCGGTCAGGACGTTGACGCAGGCAGGCTTGCCTGAGGCGAATGCGCGCTCGATAGCAGGCCGTATCTGGTCTGGCTCCGTCACCAGCTCGCCATGGCCGCCAAACGCCTCCACCATCTTATCGTAGCGCGTGCCAGGCGCGAGATCGGCGGCGGTGCTGTGTCCGAGCATCGCCTTCTGCGGATGCTTGATCTGCGCCCACTGGCCGTCGTTGCCTATGACCGCGACCACTGGCAGATTGTGGCGCGCCATCGTCTCGAACTCCATGCCATTCAGGCCGAACGCGCCGTCGCCAAAGAGTACCGCTACCTGTTTATCGGGTCGGGCGACCTTCGCCGCGATGGCAAAGCCCGTCCCTGCGCCGAGTGTACCCATCGGGCCAGCGTCGAGCCAGTGGCCCGGCTCCCAGGCGTTGATGACGCGCGCGCCATAGCTGACGATATCGCCGCCATCGCCGATCACATAGGCGTCGCGTTCGAGCGCGTCACGCAGGTCGCGGCAGAGGCGTAGCGGGTGAATCGGCGTGGAGTCCGAGGCCATCAGCGCCTCCTCAGTTGCGCGCGCCTTCTCCTCCTGCTCTCTGAGCGTGCGCAGCCAGGCTTTGGTCTTGCCCGCCTTGCCAGATTTGCCGAGGGCCGCGCTCAGTTGCCCTAGAGTCGCCGCGACATTCCCGGCGATGCCCACATCGGCGCTGCGATTGACGCCGATCTCGCTTTCGAGCCGGTCCAGCCAGATAACCTTCGCCTCAGCAGGAATGAGCGGCGGCTGCCCGTAGTTCAGGCGGAAATCGAGCTTGGTGCCGACGACCAGCAGCAGATCGGCGTTGGTCAGCGCGGCGCGGCGGGCATAGGAGAAGAAGAGCGGATGGTCCGGCGGCAGGCTGCCCCGCCC
>JAICKD010000031.1 GCA_025928125.1 Ktedonobacterales bacterium | reverse complement strand
TCGCTCAGCGCCTGCTTGAAGTCGCGCACGATACGGTCGCGCTCGGCGGAGGTGGCGTCAATCGGGACGAGATCGTTGTCGTGGAAGTTGACGCCCCACGCTCCAACCTCGGCCAGCATATGCACCAACTCGACGGGCGAACGGGGGGCGCGCACAGGCTCGCCAAAGGGATCGCGGCCAATGTTGCCGACGGTCCAGAGGCCGAAGGTGAACTTATCGGCCGGGGTAGGGATAAAATCGGTCTGTATGCTTGGCATAGGTAACAAGCCTCCTGGCTATTGTAGCACGCCCCAATCACATGGTCCGAAAGTCGTATCTCCCCATCAACACACGCCCTCGTTTTTGCACTTTTGGCCCATGGCGACTGTAGAGAGACTTGATACGATGCACCGCGAGCGATAACAGTCGGCATGGCATGAGTCATCATACAATTACCTGGAACCTGAAGGGAGAGGCCTCCTGGCCGATTCTCTATGAAACGACCGCGCGGCGTAACAATCATCAGCTGCCTGCTGCTCTTGCAAGGTCTGGTCTTGAGTGCGGTTGTCGCCGTTTTCGCCGCAACCATCATCCTGGCGCTTAGGCGCCAGTTACCTCCTGACCTCGTTATCAGCCTCGAAGGCATCACGCCGCTGAGCTGGGCAAGCGCCAGCGCGAATGCCGTCGTCGCCATGCTCTCGCTTGTCGGCGGGGTCGCGCTGTTACTGGTGCGCCCGTGGGCCTGGACATTGGCGCTGTTGGTGCAGGGCTATTCGCTGGCCGTCGATCTGTGGGGCGTCCTTCAGGGGCGCACGCCGTACCTGGAGATGCTCGTCCCCATCGTCATTATTTTCTACCTCAACACCCGTTCTGTCACGCGCTTCTTCGAGACCCTGCGACATCATACGAGCGTGCGGCCACACACCGCCCCACCTACTCCGAACGCCAGCGCTGGAACGCTTGTGACAGCGGGTAGTGCGGTTGTGCCAACACTAACGCCAGCGCCAGCGAGAACCCAGCCCGACCAGCAGCCGGTGCGGCACGAGAGTGCGCAACGTACATAGCATCCGACGGCGAGGGGCGACGATGCAAGAAGTTACCGACAATGATCTGGCGCTGTTGCGGCGCTTCGAGCCAGTTCTGTGCTTCAATCGGGGCGAGCAGTTCTATCCGATGAGCGCCGATCTCTATCTGGCTCAGGCCAGTCTATGGGTCTACTGCCCTGACACTGATCCAGAGATACTCGTGCCGCCAGGCAAGCTGGATGATGTGGCCCTGACGGAGCGCCGCGACGAGACGCCCGGCGCCGTCTATTATCTGCGCGTCGCCAACGCCGCTTCGCTCACCGAGGTCCGCGCGTTTCGCCGCAACTCTACCCTGCGCGAGTTCCACACCGGACCAGGGCGACTCGTGCGTGTCGGCTTGCTGCCCCGCTTCCTCGATATGTTCTTCTCGCTCTCGCTGCTGCTGCGTGGCAACACGCCGGGCGGTCTGGCTGTCGGCGCCGCACAGCGTTATCAGGCCATCGAGCAGGCTGCGGGGAGCCATCGTGGCACGTGGTATCATGGTCGGGTCGTGCGCCAGCACGGGTACATCGCGCTGCAATACTACTTCTTCTATGCCTTCAATGACTGGCGCTCGTCATTCCACGGCGTCAACGATCACGAGAGCGACTGGGAGATGGTGACGGTCTACGCCGCAGAGGACGCATCCGGCCAGATACAGCCCTGCTGGCTAGCGTGTTCCGCGCATCTGGGCGAGGGTGACGACCTGCGCCGCCGTTGGGATGATCCGGGGCTGGAGCGTCTCGGCGAACACCCTATCGTCTATGTTGGCGCTGGCTCGCACGCGAATTACTTCTTCCGGGGCGAGTATATGCCCGCCGTCGAGATCCCCTTCACCCAGCCGCTCGCGCGCGCCTGGCGGGAGGTGCGCCGCCTATGGGCGCGCATTGGCCAGGGCGATTCCCTCGGCCCGCCGAAAACACAGGAAGGCATTCACATCCCGTTTGTCGACTATGCGCGTGGCGATGGGCTGCGCGTTGGACCCGGTCAGCCATGGACATGGCAGGTCTGTCTCCTCCAACCAACGGCGGAGTCGCCCGAGCCGCCATGGGTGGACAATTATCGCGGCCTCTGGGGACTGCGCAGCGGCGATCTGCTTGGCGGCGAGGATGCGCCCACTGGCCCGCGCTTTGACCGCAGCGGCGGAGAACGGAAACGCTGGTACGACCCGGTCGGCTGGAGCGGGCTGGATAAGACACCGCCGCCAGCAGCCGCGATGGCAACCCTTGCGCAACAACAGCAGCGGCTGCGCGAGCAACGCGATGAACTGTCCCGCACGATTGACGAGGCCACCGCGCAGATGATGGGATTCGAGATGGAGGTGGCGGCTCAACGTAGCACGTTCTCGCGGGCTGAGGCCGACAAAGCACAGCGCCAGCTCGAGAAGTTAGACAAAGAGCTGACCCAGCTCAAGGCAGAACGCGCGGCCATCGATGTCGCCCAGGAACAATGCGCCACCTATGCCGAGCGCCTGGCATCGGGAGATCCCGGCGATCCCCGCGCGCATCTCCATGCCCCCGACCTCCCGGCGAGCGCGGCTGACCTGCGGCTCGGTCGCCTCGCGGCCATCTGGAGCGCGGTGAGCGTCGGCGTGTTGCTCCTGAGCCTGGCGGTGCTGGCGCAGTTCTTCCCTGGCATTCTGATTCCCGGCGTGGCGGCGCTGCTCGGAGTGTATGCGTTCATCGAGGCGCTGTTCCACCGCACCCTGGACGGCCTGATTCGTGGCGTAGCGGTCGCGCTGGCGGTGGTGGCTACGTTGGTCATCGTCATCCAGTTTGCTCTGCCGCTCTTGCTGGCGCTGGTGGTGCTCGTCGGTATCTTCATCCTGGTTGAGAATGTGCGCGAACTGATCACATAGGTGCTTCCAGGCGCCCGCACAGCGAACAGCTCTGTCCCCAAAACGGCTGTGAAAAGCGAGATAGCGCTAATTCACCGCTCACTGGGTAGCTTCGTGGCGGGGGTTAGCAACTCGCCAGTTGCCGAAGATGAGCCGCCACTTTGACGAATTGCCAGTTACATCTTCCACCTTCTGAAAAGCAACGACACTGTCGTACCAATTCTCATGACCCTCCTCACGACTGGAGCGATCATCGCCGCTGGACATGTAAGAGCGTGAAGAACTATTCAGCAATGGTTCATAGATGGTTCAAGATTGGCGCATTGCGTGTTCAAAGATGAGGCGTATCATCAGAGGAGCGACACAGATACCACACATCCTGTGAGAGGCGCTATTTCATGGCGATTTCGGCGGTTCGTACTGAGCTTACGAACTGGACCATGACGGCTCGATCAGCGTGCGCTATCTACAAACCCAGAGATAGCACAGAACTCATGGAGGCGCTTTCCGAGGCGCAGACGCAAGGCCTATCGGTGATTCCGCATGGCGCAGGACACAGTTATACCGATGCCGCGCTCAATACGCACGGCGCGGTCATCGACATGACGGGAATGCGCCGGATCCTTGCCTGGGATACGGAGCAAGGCATCATGCAGGTCGAACCAGGCGTGAGCTTGCGTGACGTGATTCGCATCGCATTGCCGGGCGGATGGTGGCCACCCGTTACACCCTCAACGGCGGAGGTGACCATCGCTGGATGCGTGGCGATGAATATAACAGGACGGAATGCCTGGAAATGCGGCTCCTTTGGCGAACACGTCCTGTCACTGAGGGTGCTCCTGGTGAACGGACGGGAGCTAGACGTCTCACCCACGAGCGACGCCGATCTCTTCAACGCGTTTGTGGGCAGCGCAGGACTCCTGGGGATCATCACTTCCATTACCTTGAAGCTCCAGCGCATTTCCTCTGGCTATGTTGATAGTGCGATGCGGCCAGTTACGGCGCTGGGTGAGGCCTTTACGATCTTCCAGAATGAGCGGTCAGCGGATCTCCTTGAGGCGCTGGTAGATGGCTTCGCTAGCGGACCCCATCTGGGTCGAGGAATCGTCACCCGCACGACATACAGCGATGTTACTGATCGCGCAAGCCTGCGCGTTCCGGTCTCTCAAGTAACAGACCGGCTGACGGTGAGTCTGGCACGGTATGCGGGTACGATAGCTCGGCCAGCTGTGAAGAGCGGCGTGCGCGTGGCAAACAGAGTGACGTACGAATGGAGCAAGCGGCGGAATCGAGGGAAGCCGCGACGGAGACCGCTGATCGAGAGCGCCTTCTTTCCGCTGGCAGCGTTTGCGGGCTACCGAGCGATTCTCCCCCATGGGATTGAGTCACTCCAGGCATTTGTCCCACGTCCACATGCGGAGGCGGTCTTTACTGAGATCTTGCAACGCTCACAAGCGCTTGGATTTGCGCCACTTTGGGCCGTCATCAAAGAGCATCGCCCCGATCCCTTCCTGCTCAGCTATCAACTCGACGGCTTCTCCCTGGAGACCTACTATCAGATTGTTCCTCAGAGACTGCCGATGCTTCAGAAGATGTTGCGCGAATTGATAGATCTCGTGATTGCGGCAGGGGGACGCTTATACCTCGCTAAGGACGGCCTTCTCACATCCGCCCTCTATCGCGCGAGCATGGGAGATGCGACGGTTGACACGTTTCTTCAGCTCAAGCAGCGCTATGACCCAGAACTGCTGCTGCAATCGGACCTGTTTCATCGCGTGTTCCAGTCATCCTGACGCACATACGGAGACATAGACAGGAGGACAATCATGCCATCGTTGATCTACACCAGCATCGGAGCAGCCGCGACGTTTCTGGTCGCCTGCCTGATCTGGTGCGCCCCAGAGGCAATCAACATGTTCAGGCAGCTTGCGACGGTTGCCAGGACCGACGCGGTCGTCCAGGATCGCGGTTCGCTGGGCATCCTGATCGGCCTGCAATGGATTGGGATCGCCTTGTGCCTCGCGTTCGGGTGGATATTTCAGCGGGCAGCGATTCTCTGGCAACCAGTAGCAATCTTTCGGCTTGGCATACTCTTGATGCTCCTGGGCGTCGCGCTGCGCTGGCACGCAATCAGGACGCTAGGGCGCTATTTTACGCGCGATGTCGCCGTATCCACGAACCAGCATGTGGTGCGGCGCGGCGCATACCGCTTTGTTCGTCACCCCGCCTATAGTGGCACATTCCTGACCATGCTGGGCATCGGTCTGGCGATGACAAACTGGGCCAGCCTGCTCGCCCTAGGGGTATGCGTGGCGCTGGGCCATCTGTATCGAGTACGCATCGAGGAGGAGGCGCTTACCCGGGCCATCGGCCAACCGTATATCGAATACAAGCGGCACACGAAGCGCTTCATTCCGTGGGTGTTCTAGCACCATAGCAACGGCTTGCGTCTTTGGTGCTGTAGGCGCTTGCGACCACACTGGGAAAGCAGGAAGAAACGATGGTGGTCGTCCTGGTTGTGCCAGTCGCCATTTTCTGCATTTGGCTGGCTGGGTTTCTCCTCGCCAACGATTTCTCGACCCCGCTGCGAGATGCCAGAGCATTCCAGCGCGTGCTAGTCATTTTCCCACATGCGGATGATGAAACCGTGACATGCGGCGGATTTCTGCATCGCCTCGCGACAGGTGGGTGCGCGGTCACTCTGGTCATTCTGACCAAAGGCGAACGCGGTACGCCAGACGCAACTGTCAATCTGAGCCTCAAGAAGATACGAACGCAGGAAGCGCAACGAGTGGCGCGCATTCTGAAGATTTCCCGGTGCATTCAGCAGGACTTCGGCGACGGCGAATTGCATACGCGCAAGTCGGAGTTAAGGGCGTTTGTCGGACGGCTCATTGAGCAGGAGCGCCCTGATCTTCTTGTCACCTATGATCTCACCGGTCTCTATGGTCACTCCGACCATGTAGCCGGCTCCGAAGTTGTCACCGACCTGCACACAAACTCGTTTCACACGATTCCGCTGTGGTACGTGACGCTTTCCAGGAGAGTGCTGAGGTGGACCACTGCACCTGACCATATCACACCGGTCTCGACAAAGGCTGAACAACGGTCGTATCCCGTGCATCGGGTGTTCATCGGCGCCAGCGTCATTCCAAAGATCACATCGTGGTATGCATACAAGAGCCAACAGGCGTCACTGAAAGAAGGCATTAGACGGTACCTGCCTGCCTGGTTCTTCCTCTCGATGGCGCTTTTCGAGTACTTTGCCGAGGCGCGGTGATCTCTGGATAGGCAGACAATAGCTCGGTTGGGCGGAAGAGAAGGCAGGCGACTATGCAAGAAGCCAGAACGACTGGGGCTGGCGGTACCGGTGTCCTGAGAGTCGGGGAACTCAGGCTGGTGGAGGCGGCGCGGCCCCTGACGGATACGTGGCAACATATCACGGTTGAGCCACGACACACTACCTTGCTGGGCATCAGCTTTCGACCACCGCACATTGCCGCGCTCGGGTTGGATGCGCACGCCACCTTGCAGACGTTGCTCGCCTATCCCATGCAACTGATTCGGCTGGGGGCGTATTGGGACCGGATCGAACCCGAACCTGGAGTGTTCGGTACTGACGAGCTGGACTGGCAGATCGACGCCGCTGAACGAGCGGGCGTGCGCATCATCCTCTGCGTCGGGCCGCTGAAGGTCTTCAGTTATCCTGAGTTCTTCGTGCCAGCGCACCATCTGAGGCAGCCCTTCCCGGAACACACCCGCATCAAGCCATCCGCGTATCGATCGCTGATTGCAGCCGCCACCGACTTCATCGCACGAATTGTGGAGCGCTATAAGCATCGGCAAGCCATCGTCGCCTGGCAACTCGAACACGAGGCCGTTGATCCTCTTGGCATAGAACACTCATGGCGATTGGACGCGGACTTCGTTGCGGAGGAGCTGGCGGCGCTGAAGGCCGCGGACGCGAGCAGGCCGATTGTGATGAACGGGTTCTTACCCACCTCGCTGCTGGTGCAGGTCATGCAGCGCTGGCGGACGCGCGATCAGGGCGATTCCCTAGCGGTCACGGAGCGGATGGCTAACATTGTCGGAATTGATTATTACCCACGCCAGGCGTTGATCACCCTGGGGCGTAAGACACTCTATCTGGATGGAAGTACGAGCCGCTGGCAGGAATCGCGGCGTAAGCGTCTGTGCGCCTGGACCAGCACGCAGGGACAACAGCTTATGATCACGGAGGGCCAAGCCGAGCCGTGGGAAACTGTGACAACCCCGCCGAATCCAGCCGGGCGGCAGATGTTCAGCTGCCTGCCGGAACATATCATCACCAACTACAACACGGGCATGCGCTGGTCCCAACAAGGCTGTACACTGTATGCCTACCTGTTTTGGGGGGCAGAGTATTGGGTTCTGCGCAAGCAGCACGGCGATCCAAGCTATCTACAGGCGTTTGCTCGCATCTTGGAAGGCTCTCAATGACAGTACAGCAAGACAAGGCACAACATCACAGACCTGTGCTCGCCGCGTCGCCCAGAGGAGCGCGCGGGCCTCAGGGCTCGATCCTCTTCTTGATCTCAGACACAGGGGCAGGGCATCGCAGCGCTGCCACCGCCATCGCAAAAGCCCTGCGCATCGTCTACGAGCAAGCGTGCGCTAGCGGCTATCTAGCGCCTGACATCGACATCCATATCGTCGATGTCTTCAGAGAGTGCGCGCAATTTCCGCTTCGCAAATCAGTCGCGCTGTATGGTCCTGTGGTCAGGCATAGCCCACGCCTTTACGGACAACTCTTCCACATCACGAACTCAGCTGAACGGTTCGACGCGGCGAAGCGCTTGTGTCAGCCCTTCCTGCTTCAGGGATTGCGCGCCCTTATCGAGCGAACACGGCCTGATGTTATTGTCTCAGTCCATCCTCTGCTCAACCACATCACGCTTCAAGCGATGGGCGATATGGGCCTCCATGTTCCTCTCATCACGGTTGTCACCGATCTGGTGAGCGCCCATGCGGCATGGTTTGCGCGCGGTGTGGATGCCTGTGTCGTGCCGACGCTGGCCACAAAACGCCTCGCACTGGCGCATGGCCTGCCCGCTGGACGTGTCCACGTGCTTGGCATGCCCATTGACCCGTCCTTCACGGCGCGCGCCAACGCGACTACTGCCGAATGTCGCAGAGCGCTCGGCCTCGATACAGATCGCGCTGTGGTGCTGCTCGCTGGCGGTGGCGAAGGCGCCTGTGGCCTCGCCGAGGCAGTTCAGGAGCTCATTCGTCAGCGTATTCGCGCCCAACTGGTCGTGGTGGCTGGCCGTAATCGCCAGCTGTATGCGCAGGTGGACCATTTACGGAGACGCACTCACACTCCAACACATATCGCGCTCTTTGGCTTCGTGCAGAATATGCCGGATCTCATGCACGCGGCTGATGTCATCGTGACGAAGGCCGGACCGGGCGCCATTAGCGAGGCGGTGGCATGCGAACTGCCAATCGTACTCACCGGAGCGCTCCCTGGGCAGGAAATTGGCAACATTGACTTTGTGCTCCAGAATGGTTTAGGCGTGCTGGCGCCGACGCCGGAGAGCGTGACCCAGCATCTCGCCACAATGCTCGACACATCTGATTGGCGGCTCGATCAGATGCGCGCCCGAGTTCGTGCCATCAGCACGCCGCGCGCCACCTTCGATGTCGCTCGTCTGATTGCCTCATACGCTGTTCAGGCATCTCCGCGCCTGTGAGCCGATGTCGAGCCGCACAGACCAATGAAGCGGGTTCTGTCGCAATGACAAACACCGCTTCACCTGATAAGGAGATGGCAATGAGAGCCGCATGCTAGCGGGTGCTGTGCATCGGCATGATGACGTAGACGTAGTCGCTGTCGTTGCCTGGCCTGATGACACCGGGTTGCTGCGGCGTGTTAAGTTCCAGCTTTACCTCAGCGACACTAACGACACTCAGCACATCCGTGAGATATTTGACGTTGAAGATGATCTCCATCCCAGGCCCATCGACCGTCGCCGACAATGTGGTGGTCGTATCGCCGCTTTCCTCAGCCGTCGCCGCCAGCGTCACCGCGCCTGGCTTCAGGCCATCGTTCTCACCTGGATCCACTTTCAGCCGCACGATATTGGCGCTATCGCGCGCGAAGATCGACGCCTGCTTGGCCGCCTGGCGGATGGATTCCGTGTCAATAGAAACGTAGGTCGTATGCCCCTTTGGCAGAATCGCCTCGTAGTTGGGGAACTGCCCGGCAATCAGCGTCGAGACCAGCTCGAGGTCGTCGCCAATGCGGAAGAGCACCTGATTGCGATTCGGCGTCACGACGATATAGACGGTGCCTTCGCCCGGCATCACCTTCGCCAGTTCCATCAGCGTGCGCGCGGGGATAAGCATATCGTTGACGGGCGCGTCGCCCTGGCCGCCCGACTCTTCCAGCGCGGTCGAGCGCACCGCCAGCCGGAAGCTGTCCGCGGCGGCGAACGTTAGCCGCCCGCCACTCACCCGCGCCAGAACGCCAGTGAAGACCGGGCGGGCGTCATCGGTGGCAGCGGCAAAGGCCACCTCTGCGATCATCGCCCGCAGCTCACCCACGCTCACGGTCAGCGGCGGCTGCCCACCGTCGGCCGTCGGGATCGCCGGAAACTCGCCCGGCTCCATCCCGCGAATCGTCGCCTGGCTGCGCTGGTCGCTCACCTTCAGGCTCTGCCCCGACGGCTGCAACGCCAGCGTCACCTCGGTCGGTGGCAGCGTATTGACGAAATCGGTTAACAGACGCGACGGGCTGGTGGTGCTGCCCTCCTCCTGGATGTTGGCGGGTACCCAGCAGGTGATGCCAATCTCAAGGTTGGTGGCGGAGAGACGTAGGCGGCCATTCTCGGCGGCCAGCAGGATATTAGAGAGAATCGGCAGCGTGCTCCGCGTCGAGACGGCATGGCTGACGGTGGAGAGTCCTCGGGCAAGGTCTTGCTGCTTGCAGGTGAGCTTCACGGGCGGGCCTCCTCAGATAGAATATTTGCATATCAAGACGGATGACTGGTATAGCAGGGAACGCCCCGCCATGAACGCGACGCGCTCCCCAAGTATACCCTGCTCCCTATCCTTTCTCCGCATGCCTCCCCCATCTGGCAGCCTGATCCTTAAAACGGTTTGAGCACCATCAGCCAGAGCAATACCACCAGGCCGATGCCGCCGGTAAGCGTCGGCAGCCACGGGCGCAGCGCCGCCAGCGCCTCTGGCAGCCGGTCGGAGACGACAGACTCGTCGATGGTGGTTGGCCCGGTGAATCCCACCGCAATACGCGCCTTGCGGAAGGCTGGCCCGGTGAAGGCCCCCATCAAAGCCCAGACCACCACGAAGACGCCGAGCGCCGCCCAGATCCAGCCCATCGACCACCAGTTCCCCATGAATCCAGCGATGATCCCGGCGACCAGAATCAAGAGCAGCGAGAAGGTGGACATCATCACGGCGCTCGCCGAGAGGCCAAGCAGCGCCCGAATCGCGTGGATGTCTTTTTCACGCTGCACGCGGAAGGCGACAAAGACCGAGACGCCATGCGCCAGCAGGAATCCGAAGACGCCGAGCACGTGCAGAAAAACGAGCCACTGATACAAATCAACACCCCCTTTGCGGACGACGCGACGAAACCCGGTTTCACCGCATCATCCGTACCCCAGATAACACAAGAACCGCCGCCACGGTTGCACTGACCAGCGTGCGAGACGTACGTTCTGTCCTACCTCGTCGCCGTGCCAGCCAGCCCGCATTTGTGAAGATATATCTTGTTATAACGACTCATGCGGGGAGCCGTCAACTGTCCTTTTGGCCAGCGGCGGCCAGTGGCATGGATAGCATGGGGCAGGCTGCCCGTGTCTCGTCCCTTGCCTGCCTAGCTGTGCGCGTGACTGTGTGACGGCGAAGACTGGTTGGGGAAGCGCTGGGCTGAGCGGGCGCGCGTTTTGTCGGCCTCTTCGACGCGGTCCTTTGGCGGCGCGTTCGTTTCCAGCGTGGTGAGGAGCTGGCTGGCAACTGCGGCAATCTCGTCAACAGCAGCCAGGAAAGCCTCCTCGTTGGCCTTCGACGGCTTGGTGAACCCGCTGATCTTGCGCACGAATTGCAGCGAGGCGGCGTGAATCTCGTCCTCGGTGGCTGGCGGCTCGAAGTTGAAAAGCGGCTTGATGTTGCGACACATGGCGATTCTATGACCTCCCTTGTCTGAACGAGCGCAATGTATATCACGCCAGGCTAGCGCGCGAGAGCATCATCCTCGCCAAGCGCCAGCCGAATCAGCATATCGCGTGAGGCAGCCAGCCCCGCCGCCCAGGCGCGCTGATAGTCTTCATCAGCCAGCGCCGTCCGGCATCCAGCAAGCGCGTGCTCGAACGCCTGCTGCTCTGCGGGCGGACGTGGCGCATGGCTGCTGGCGCGTAGCGTCTCGGTCCCGGCGCTGATCGTCACCGCGCGGGTATGGTTGCCCTCAGCGTTGTCGAGCGCGGCGACGGCTTCCAGGCACCACGTCAGATAAACGTCACTGCCGAAGGTGCGATAGAGTGCCAACGCATGGTCATAGTGCTGGCGCGCCTGCTGGTAGAGATGTTGCGCGAACGCAAGCCGCCCAAGGTGTGTCTCCGTCAGCGCCTCGCCCCAGAGCGAGCCATTCTGCCGGGCAATCCGTAGCGCCTCCTCATAGAGAGCGACCGCATGGGCTATGTTCCCCTCTGCCTGCGCGCTCTGAGCGCGGAAGCCAAGCGCCGCACTGATCGCATGGAGATTGCCACTCCTGCGCGCCCACGCGAGACCCTCCTCGAAGAACTCGCCTGCCCGCACGAGATCGCCGTTGCGCTGGGCAATCTGCCCAAGGATCACGAACGCATTGCTCAGAGCTTCGGCGTCGTCCGCCTCGCGCGCCGCCTGTAACGACTGGTTCGCCAGCACGCCCGCCTCTTCGGTCTCGCCACGGTCATAGACTACCCGCGCGACGCCATAGAGCGCATTGGCGCGTAACGCTGGCGGCGCGGGCGTCTCGCT
>JAICKD010000516.1 GCA_025928125.1 Ktedonobacterales bacterium | reverse complement strand
GCATTGGACGCTAAGCGCTCGGCTGCATACCCATCGGCATGCCCAGCTACCTTACCATAACCCCCGATTCATCCCACCTTCGCACACGGCGCCCCATTCGTCAAAGCGCGTCTCCATGCGGGGTAGCAGTCGCCGTCGCGTGCGGCGGGCAGTGTTGTATCTGCGAATAGCTATCATGCGCTGACGGTGTGGTGTGCGTTTCTAGCGCGAGGCGAGGGTAGACGGCATGGGCGATGGGACTGACCCGCAGGCGCTGGAGTACGTGGCGCCATTCGACGCAATCCGCCATGAGAGCGATGACGAGGCGCGTATTGGAGCGCCCGCGAACTCGCGGAGGCGCTCGGATATGTCCAGTGGCGCAACTTCGCGAACGTCATCAAGTAGGCGCGCGTAGCCTGTGAAACCGACTTTGCGTGAGTCGTTGTCGTTGACGAGCGCCTCGAATCCGCGAGGAGCGGGTACGACGTTATCGCGCCGTATTCCTGCACGTTTACTAGTATTGTATGCATGCTCGCTGAGGGGACCGATGGATCGGCCATAACGACGGAGTTATCGATGAGCGCTTATCAGTCCCGGCCCGCGACTGTTCATCCCACGAGGCTTCAGGCCTCCATTGGGACGATACTCACTCTGCTCTCGGTGCTCTCGGTGCTCTCGGTGCTCTCGGTCGCGTGGCTCTTCGGCCAGCCACCAACCACGGCCTACGCCTCAGGGGTACCCTACTGCGGGAAGCAGGCCGAAGAGCATGCCCCCACGCGCCCGGCGAGTCACCTCGACCGTAGTGAGGGGCCCGTTGGCACTGATGTGACGGTTACCGCCAGCGGGTGGCGTCCCGGCGCGCACGTGACACTGCACGTCGACGGACGTGCGCCGAAAACGGGCACGTTCTACACGCTGATGCCCACCTTTGCACAGGGAGTGGTCGCACCTGATGGAACCGTCAGGCTGGGAATACTCAATGCGCCCACGTTCTTTTGTGTCGATATGAGCACGTACCCCAATACCGAGTATCGCTTTGGCGACCCTGGCTCCACCGCCTTCTTCGTCCTGGCCGCCAATGATGGTGAGGTCAGCGCACCGGTAGCCTTCCGGTATCTCGCCGCGCCCACCACATCCCTGAGTGTGGGTGAGCAAGGGGTGGTGGTTGGCTCGTCGATCGTCGTCACCGGCTCAGGCTGGGAGCCACATGCGGCAGTAACCGTCATGCTGACGAGCACAGACATGTCCTCGCATCGCATCTCGTACGGCGAAACGGTCCACGCGACCGCCGATAACCGAGGCGCTTTCCAGGTGAGCTATCCGATTGCTGCGGACTGGCCCTGGCACACGCAGAGTCAGGTGCTAGTGAAGGGCAGTGGCCCGCGCTTCGGCGCACTTGAAGCATCGGAAGATCTGGGCCTCATGCCCGCGGTTCCACCCACGTTTCAGGTGGACCGCACGCTCGTAACGCCCGGGATGACGCTCACGGTGAGCGGCGAACACTGGTACCCCGGAGACACCTATACGATTAAATATTGCGACGCGCAGTGGCAGGACGGCGGTTGGACCAATGGGCCCAACTGCGGCAAAGCGGTCAATCCTGCGCTTGGGACGGTCACAGTCGATGCCACCGGCCGGATGCATCAGCAGTTCAGGATTCCGAACGACCAGCCACCCGGCGTCATCATGGTGCGTATCCTCGAGCTGACCAGCGGGATCAACGTGCAGCCAATCGCGGTGCATGTCGTAGACCACCTGCCCACTTGGGACGACATCCATCCGCGCGTCGCTGCCCTGCGAAACACGCTGGTCGGCTCGCTACCGCTCACCATCCCGGTGGCGTTGCTGCTGGGGGCGCTGGCAGTCGTCGGAGTACACCGCTGGCGCGCGAGACACAGCGGCGGATGAAACATTGCGCCTGTGGCAGGCTGGCAGGGAAGATAGCCCCCTCTGCCACAGGGAAGGGAGGGAACCTAGCCCTACCCCCAATCGTGGGATACCATCTGGAGCGGCTGAAATCCTCTTCGGAGGGGGCATACGTCAACAACCGAGACGAATATACTATGAAACCAGTGGCCATGCGGTTTCGGATCATTTTGCTGACGTCAGCGATATGATCGTCGTGGGCCAGGGCGCGCGGAGGCAGGTGGAGGATGTGCATCTCTCACGCTACGCCTGCTATTGCTCCTGCTGAGCGTCAGCCTCCAGCCCACGCGCGATGAAGGCCATCACCGTCTCGAAGATTGCGTCGGGGATCGCGGCGGGCGGCTGGCTGGGCGACTGCCCGTTCTGCGCGTTTTGCGCGCTCTGCCCATCCTGGGCGCTCTGCCGTGCGGCCTCCTCTTCCTCTGGCCAGATCAGCCAGCGCAGCGCGAGGAAGTGGGCGATGCCCATCAGCGCGTAGGCCAGCCCCTCGACATTGCCCGGACGAATCTGGCCGCTCTTCATCGCCGCCGCCAGCCCGTGCTCGTAGCCCAGGCCGATGCGCCGATAGTAGTCGCGCGCCGTCTCTGGAGCGACACGCCCAGCCTCCTCGACGATGCGGTAGATGCGCCGATGCTCGTAGACGAAGCGGAAGAACGCCTCGAAACCCTGGCGCTCAGCCGCGATGCGGTCGGTCGTCCCCTGGATGGCGGCGCTGGTCGCCATGCGCAGCCGCTCGCCGATGTCCTCGACCAACTCGACAAACGTCTCGCGCTTGGAGTGGAAGTAGATATAGAACGTCCCCTGGGCGACCCCGGCGCGGCGCGTGATCTCGGAGACACTGGCCTCGTAGTAGCCCATCTCACCGAAGACCTCTTCGGCGGCGTCCAGCAGGCGGCGGCGGGTAGCCTCGCCGCGCGGAGTGGCCGGCACGAGTGGCGCGCTGTGATGTCGCGTCGGTCCTGCGTCAGCGTCTGCCATGCCGTCTCCTCTCGCGCGTCTGGCTGCTTCTGCGCAAACGCCGCCACTGCTCCACATCCTCACTGGCCCTGATGCAAGCGAGCGTAGTAGCCCGCTGAAGGCCAGCGGTATCATCGCACAGGCAAGGGCGCGATAGCCAGGCGCCATCGGACGCTATCGCATGACGTCACGTGACGCTATGTCACGCTGCGCTAATGCGCTGTCCATCCGCAGTCAATCGTGACCGCGCTGCCCGTAACCCCCGCGGCGGCGTCTGAGCAGAGGAAGGCGATGTACTCGGCCACCTCGGCTGGCTCCAGCAGGCGATGAATCGGCGCCTCCGCGACCATCACCTGCTCCACCACCTCCGACTCCGGGATGCCATGTGTCCGCGCCTGATCGGCGATCTGCTTTTCCACCAGCGCCGTGCGCACGTAGGAGGGGCAGATGCAGTTGCAGGTGACGCCATGCTCGGCGCCCTCCAGCGCAGTGGCGCG
>JAICKD010000772.1 GCA_025928125.1 Ktedonobacterales bacterium | reverse complement strand
GCGCGCCAGCATATGGCCGCCCTGGGGTCCGCGCGCGCTTTTGAGCAGCCCGGCGCGGCGCAGCGCAATCAGCACCTGATCGAGGAAGTGTTCTGGCACCTGCTGGCGAGTGGCAATGTCCGCGCTGGGGACTGGTCCCTGGCCATAGTGCGCCGCCAGATCGACCATCGCGCGCAGCCCGTAGTCACCCTTCATCGTCAATCGCATCATGGAGATCCTCGCATCATTACCGTCATTACAGTGCATACTCGGTCTATCGAGGACGCTGCCGAAACCGCACCGCACGCGCGCCATACTGGCGGGTATCACGTCCATCTCACAGCATATAGCTGCGCCTGGGAAGTGTCAAACTGCGAGGTATTGATAAGCCCCTTTGCTCAGGGAGTTCGCCGCAGGCTGGCGAGATACTGCTCCACGTTGGCGCGCATCTCGCGCAGGCTGTCGCCGCCGAACTTTTCGAGCCAGGCGTCTGCCAGCGCCAGCGCCAGCATCGCCTCGCCGACGACCCCCGCGGCGGGGACGACACAGACATCGCTCCGCTCGTAGCGTGTCACCGCAATCTCCTCGCCGGTGCGCACATCCACCGACGGCAGCGGGTGCGCCAGTGTCGGAATTGGCTTGACGGCCACTCGCGCGACAATCGGCGCGCCATTGCTGATGCCGCCTTCGATGCCGCCCGCGTTGTTCGTCAGGTGCGTCCATCCGGCCGCCTCGTCATAGCGCGCGACATCGTGTACCTGCGATCCGGGCAGCGCCGCCGCCCCGAACCCCACACCGATCTCCACGCCCTTCGCCGAGGGGATGCTCATCAGCGCCTGCGCGACACGACCGCTCAACCGCCGATCCCACTGGCTGTAGCTGCCCAGCCCAACCGGCACGCCCGTAGCCACCACCTCGAAGACACCGCCGCAGGTGTCGCCCTGGCGCTTGCCCTCAAGAATGCGCTCGATCATCCGCTGGGTCAGCGCTGCATCGGCGCAACGCATCGGCGACTCTTCCACCCGCTCCCAGAACGCCGCGTCAACCTGGCCGACATCAGGCGCGCCTTCGGGCGGATAGCCCACCTCGGCGACGGAGAGGACGTGGCTGTGAATGACGACGCCAAACGCCTCCAGCAGCAGCCGACAGACGCCGCCCGCCGCCACCCGCGCCGCCGTCTCGCGCGAGCTTGCCCGCTCGATCACCTCGCGCACGTCGTCGTGGCCATATTTGAGTGCGCCCGTCAGGTCGGCATGTCCAGGCCGCACCCGCGTCACCGCCTCGGTCGGCTCGGCAATGGGGTCGGCGCTCATCGCCTCTTGCCAGTTGGCCCAGTCGCGATTGGCGATACGCAGGGTGATCGGCGACCCCAGTGTATGCCCGTGGCGCACGCCCGACAGCGCCTCAACGGTGTCGCGCTCGATCTTCATGCGGCCACCGCGCCCGTAGCCTCCCTGGCGGCGGCGCAGGTCGTCGTCTATGCGCGAGCGCGCGAAGGGCAGGCCAGCGGGCAACCCATCCAGAATGACGATGAGGCCGGGTCCATGTGATTCGCCAGCGGTCAGAAAGCGCAGCATGAGAGATCGTTCCTTTGCGAGAGCGAGCGGCCAGCACGAACATCTGCGCTGGCGGCTCCTGCATGGATGGTAGCAGGGCGAGCGCCCGTTGACAATGCGGCGGCGCGCGGTGTATACTTTCGCTTGCGTTACCGCCTGATATCCTCGGTGCTGCCGATGTGTCAGGTGGCGCGACAAGCCCCCGTGGCGGAATGGTATACGCGGCAGGTTGAGGGCCTGTGCCCGAAAGGGCGTGGTGGTTCGAGTCCACTCGGGGGCACCAGAGGCGCCAAAGGCGCCAAAGGCTTCAGAGGCGCCGGAAGGCAGCTGACGTGCGGAGCAGCAACGCTTGCGCACGTCGTTTCTTTTGGCGCTGGTATCGGCGTCAGAAGTGATGCCAACCAAGATTCAAAGGTCGGCTAGCTCAGCGGCAGAGCATCTGGTTTACACCCAGAGGGTCACAGGTTCAAATCCTGTGCCGCCCACCCAGTGATATCCCCGAATTTTTCCTCATACCGCTCAGTAGCAAGCGCAAGATGGATCTTTGCCAGCGCAACCTCTTCATTGC
>JAICKD010000511.1 GCA_025928125.1 Ktedonobacterales bacterium | reverse complement strand
CGCCCGCAGCACCTGGAAGAGATACTCCTCGTTCTCGTGCATCGTCAGCACCAGCACGCGCGTCTCTGGCAGCAGCTTCTTCACGTGGCGCGTCGCCTCGATGCCATTGAGTTCAGGCATCGTGATATCCATCAGGATGACATCGGGTTGCAGGCGCTGCGCCTCGGCAATCGCCTGGCGCCCATCGCTCGCCTCACCGACGATTTCGATATCCGGCTGCACGCTCAGCATCATCTTCAGGCCTGCGCGCAGAATGGTATGGTCATCGGCAAGCAACACGCGAATTGGCCCAGAATCTACCCTCTCTGGGACTGTGTCTTCGGCCTCAACCGCACCCGGTATAAGATTTGTGCTATCGGCATTCATTCGCTTCTGCTCATCTGTTATCCTGATATCTACGTTCCACGCCCCATTGACCAATTATCTAGCGACCTGACTTTCAGACTGAGTCGGCAATGCGGAGTCCACCGGATGTGGCGGGCGCTTCACCGGAATCCGCACGCTGATCGTCGTGCCACGCTCACGCTGCGACTGAATATCCACCGACCCGTTGAGCAGCGATGCTCTCTCCATCATACCGCCCAGGCCAAGCCCCCTGTCTTGCCAGGGCGTGCGCAGGACCGCGGGCGCGTCGAAACCGCAGCCATCGTCGGCGATGCGCACGTTGATCGCGGTGGCGCCTTCGGTTAGCGTGACCCAGGCTTTGTGGGCGTGGGCGTGTTTCGCGGTATTGGTCAGCGACTCCTGGATGATGCGGTAGATCGCCGTCTCCATCTCAGCGGGCAATCTCTCCTTCAGCCCAGACGCGGAAAAATCGACTTCGATGCCGCATTGCTGCTGATACTCCTTGATGTACCAGCGTAGCGCGGGCAGCAGCCCCAGGTCGTCCAGCGCGCTCGGCCGCAGATCGATGCTCAGATTGCGCACCGCCCGCAACGTCTGGTGCGCCAGCGCGCGGGTGTCGGCGATGCGTACCCGCGCCGCCTCTGATCCGACCGACTCTTCGAGCATGGCCAGGCTGATGAGCAGCGAGGTCAGCACCTGGCTCGTCTCGTCGTGCAGCTCGCGGGCGATGCGTTTGCGTTCCTGCTCCTGCGCGTGCAGAATCTGGATGGCGCGCGACTTGGAAAGCTCGTCGATGGCCGCCAGCATCGTATTAAATGTCTTCGCCAGCGCGTCGGCGTCTGGGTCGAAGCCATTGACGGGCGCTTTCGAGGTCATGTCTCCCGCCTGCGCCTGTTGCATCGTCTCGCGCAGCCGGGTGAGCGGACTCAGAGCAAACTTGAGTAGCGCGTAGTTGATGACGACGCTGATAATCAGGCCGAGCAGCACAAAGCCGACCAGCACGACCAGGCTGTTGGTGTCCTTGAGGCGGGTGGCGAGATAGGTGCCGAGGGTCGCGCCCAGCAAGATCACCAGACTATTTGCGAAGAGAACCTTATAGAGCAGCGGCAGCGCGAGCAGCTTATTCAGTCGCTCCGTCAGCCGCGCCGAAAGTGTACCATGCGTTTGTTCCGAGCTGGCCATGACCCCGCTCACTACTGTGCGTGTCGCAATATGTGGCTATTCTCATTGTACGCTGGCCGGCATCGGCTGTCAAAAGCGCGTGAGTGCGTCACGTCGCTCGCTGTATCAGCCTTCGCTGCCGAGGAGAACACGACGTAGCTCGTCGGGCAGTGGGGTGGCATGCTCAGTTGCGGGGTCCATGGAGACGATGGTCATACGTCCCGTGGCGAGCGTTGGCGCGTCGGATGAGGCGGAGCCAGGCGGGTATGCCGCGAAGGCCACCGTCCACGAACTGGTACCCACCCACTCGATACGCGCCGTGACATCGAGCTCGTCGTCGTAGCGGATCGCGCCCTGGAAATCACATTCGAGATGCACGCGCGGGAAGGCGTACGACTTGAGCGAGGTGGCGTACTCGAAGCCAAGCGAGCGCATCAACTCGTGCTCGGCAACCTCCATGTAGCGAAACATGGCCGTGAAATGAATGCGCATGCTGCTATCGACATCGACAAATGGCACGCGGACATGAATCGTGACGCTGGGCATGGGCTATCCTTGATTGGGAAGGTATTTGTTGAGCAGCAGCGCGTAGCGCTCGCGGGCGCTGGCAGGGATGGCGGCCGGGTCGGTGAGGATAGCGTTCGCCAGGGCGCTGGAGCAGCCGCAGGGCGAGGCGGAGCGGTCGGCGGGCAATTTTGCTGCCACGTGGCGGATGATGCGCTGGGCATTGGCGACGTTCTTCTGCAGATTGGCCACCACCATTTCGACGGTCACCGTCTCCTCGCTCTCGCGCCAGACATCGTAATCGGTGACGCAGGCAATCGTCGCGTAGCAGAGCTCCGCCTCGCGGGCCAGTTTCGCCTCGGGCAGCACTGTCATGCCAATCAGGTCGCAGCCAAGCTGGCGATAGATGTGCGACTCCGCCTTTGTCGAAAAGAGCGGCCCTTCGATGCAGACGAGTGTGCCGCAGCGGTGGCTGGTCATGTCGTCCATGCCCGACATCGTCTCCCAGAGTAGGCCGCTCAGGTGCGGGCAGAACGGGTCGGCGAAGGAGGCGTGGACAACCACGCCGCCCTCGAAGAACGAGCCAGGCCGCAGCCGGGTGCGGTCGAAGATCTGATCGGGAACAACCAGATGCAGCGGCGCATAGTCCTCGCGCAGGCTGCCGACGGCGCTCACCGAGAACACCCACTGGACCCCCAGCCGCTTGAGCGCCCAGATATTGGCGCGTGACGGTACCTCGGTCGGGTTCAGCCGGTGGCCGCGTCCGTGGCGGGGCAGAAACGCCAGCGAGACATCGCCCAGGCGACCCACGGTGATGGCGTCGCTGGGTGCGCCAAACGGCGTCTCGACGCGCACCTCCTGGACATCGCTCAGCCCATCCATCTGGTAGAGGCCGCTCCCGCCGATGATCCCAATCGTCGCCTGTGGCAATTCAGCCATCCTGTCCTCCCTATTGTTCTATCGACCGCCCCAACCGTACGTACCCGAGACATCCTCGTCCGCGGACGTGACGACGAAGCGTATCGGTACCGTCTGGTCGCCGCCGTTCGTGCGAATCGCTACATGGCAGGCGTACTGGCCCTCCTTTAGCCCGGCGGTCTCGATTGTGATGCTCAAACTGGTAGTATCGCCCGCGATTTTCTTCGGCGAGACACGCAGGCAGGCGGCATTGGTCTCAGCCTGTCCGCTCAGCGCGCCCTCCCCACGATTGCCGACCTCCAGCGGGAACGTCGCCGAGCCGCCAGCCGTGATGTATCCGGCGTCGAGCCGCAACGGTCGCACCGAAAGGCGGGGCGGAATGGCGGGTTTGGGTAGACTGCCGTTGCTCGAATTGCCGCTCGCATTCCCTTTCGCACGGCTCGCGGGCGCGCCTGTGGGTTGGCGCGGATGCTTTGG
>JAICKD010000833.1 GCA_025928125.1 Ktedonobacterales bacterium | reverse complement strand
CTTCGATCTTCCCGCTGGCCTCAGTATCTACCGCGTCTTCATGCTTCCGGGCTGTTTGCAGTTCGACCTCTCATTCACACCAGCGGTGGCGTTCGGCGCGACCAGCCCAAAGTTCAGACTCCTCTTCGGCGAGGCCGTCACAAAACCGCACACGCCAGCACCGTCACCACACGAGCTTTTCGGCTACGCCGTACATCACGCGCTCCGGGCGCGCTTCTGCATCGAGCGTGGGCGGGTCTGGCAGGCCGAATACTGGCTCAGCGGCGTCCGCGACTATGCGTTGCACCTCGCCTGTCTCCGCCGCGATCTGCCAGCGCGCAATGGCCGGGGCTTCGACGACCTGCCCGCCGAGACGCTGGCTGCCTTTGCGGGCGCTCTCGCCCGGTCGCTGGACCCCGCTGAGCTACTGCGCGCGCTCGATGTCGCTATGAGGGGGCTGCTGCGCGAGGCGGCGCAAGCGCCGGAGATAGCAGATATGGCAGCGCAGATCGAGCCGCAACTCCGCGAACTCACCAGCGCATGGGCAAGCGAGCTACCGGAAGTGGGCGACACAGAGGGCTAGCGCTGCGCCTACCCTGGCGCGCGGAGGCGATAGCCGATGCCCGGCTCGGTCAGCAGGTAGCGCGGGCGGCCTGGCTCCGGCTCGATCTTGCGGCGCAGCTGGCCGATGAAGACGCGCAGATAGTGGGCCTCGTCCTCGTAGTCGGGACCCCAGACCGCGCGCAGCAGCGTCCGGTGGGTGACAACCTGGCCCGCATGCATCGCCAGATATTTCAGCACCTCGTACTCGGTGGGCGTCAGGTGGACCTCACGCTCATTCACCAGCACCTGACGGCGTGCGAAATCCAGCGTGAGACCTCCGGTTGTGAAGCGCGCGCCGTCCCCCGTTCCGCCTGACGCGGCGTGCGCGGCGTGGCGCAGGGCAACGCTGATGCGCGCGCGCAGTTCCCCCATGCTGAACGGCTTGGTCAGGTAGTCGTCGGCGCCCAGCTCGAGCGCGGTGATCTTATCGGCGTCGCCCGAGCGCACCGAGAGAATGAGGATGGGAACCGCCGACCAGGAGCGCAGCGCCCGCGTCACCTCAATACCATCTATGTCAGGCAGCGAGAGGTCGAGCAGCACAATATCGGGATGCCACTGCGCCACCATCTCCAGTCCGCGCTGGCCATTTGGCGCCCACGCCACCGTAAACTCGCCGCTGGCCAGCCCCAGCTGCACCGCCCGGCGGATTTCTGGCTCGTCGTCGATCACCAGCACCCGCGCTTTTCCGCCGCTGGCGCCCTGCTCTGTGTCCGTCATGTCGGGCAGCGCATCCGCAGCCATCTCATCGTTCGGCATGGCGCGCCTCCTCTTCCTCTGCCACGGCGGCTGTCTCTTCGGTGTCAGTGAGAATATCGGGCAGCGCGCCCTGTGGTGTCTCATCGGGAATCGGCAGCCGGAAGATGAACGTTGATCCCTTGCCCGGCGTGCTCTCGGCCCAGATGCGCCCACCATGCGCGCGGATGATGTTGTCGCTGATGGCGAGGCCGAGGCCGGTGCCGGTCGGCGGACGGTCGGACGCCCAGGGAAGATGGACATCATGCACGCGATAGAACTTGTCGAAGATGGCATGCAATTCGCTCGCGGGTACGCCGATCCCCTCGTCGCTGACGCGCACCTCCAGCTCGCGCTCCGGCTCGGCGGTCAGCGCCGCAGAGACACGCACCGGACGGTCCGCGGGCGAATACTTGAGCGCGTTCTCCAGTAGATTGGTCAGCACCTGCTCGATCTGCGTGTGATCCATCGGCGCCAACGGAAT
>JAICKD010000803.1 GCA_025928125.1 Ktedonobacterales bacterium | reverse complement strand
CAGTATTGCCGCACCAACGGGACGTGCTTCTAGCGGCTACGTCAACACCACACAAATGGGCATCCGCCGTAGGAAGAACGACCGTCGCCCAGCCCCGGAACTGCGGGCGACGGTCGTTCTTCCTACCGACGGGCACGCCAGGGTGGTTGCGTCAGCGGGGGCAATTGTGGCAGCCGTGGCACACGCAGGCGTGGAAGCACGCCTGCCGGTCCGCGGCCGGCTCCGCCTTGCACTCGTGCGCGCACGTCGCCTCGCACTCGGCATGCCGCTCCGCCAGACCCGCCTGACGGCCCAGCAGCGCCAGGACCCCGGCCGCGCCACCGGCGAACAACCCTTTGGTGACGCCCCGGCGCGAGCAGCGCTTCGTGAGCCGATCAAATCGCGAGTGATCCATAACCGTCCCTCCATGGCGCGGACAGACCTCCGCCAGCTGGCGCCCCCCAGATGTGGCAGCACACCTCCGTGCCCGTATAGCACACGCGCATGTTGATGTCATCGGCGACCACGCGGGGGGCAGGGCCTATGCGCCATTGGGGAGGGGGCCGACGACGAGGGCGACCGCCTGCTCAGGGTGCTGGCTGTGGGCGCGTAAGCGGGGGGCGATGCGTCGAATGCCGGCGGCGTGGAGCAGGGTGAGGGCGGCATCGCGCAGCAGCGCCATCACGGTTGGCCCCTGCCCGATGTGGATCAGGCTGGCATCCTCCCCGAAATTGACGTCTTTGTGGCGATGCAGGCGATTCTCGATCGTCCAGTGTCCACGTCGCAGCGCGAGCAGCCGTGCCGCATCGGCCCGGTCGGGAGCCAGGCTGGTGATGCCGTAGTGGAGGGCGCGCTTGGTCTGCTCGCGTTCGCGCCAGGTCCGTTCCAATCGGAAGACTTGGCGCGCGCCTGGCCAGTCGAGATAGTCGGTCAGGTCGGTAGAGGCGATCAGTTCGCGTCGCTCCCGGCTCCGCCCATGCCCCGTTTCCAGGGTGTGCGCGACCCGACGATCGAGCAGCGGCAGCGCCGGCGACGACGGCTCGAACAAGAGTTGGATGTCGCGATAGAGCGTGCCCTGGTTGGCCTTGACCAGGAGCAGATAGTCGCCGCCAGCCGCCACCACCTGCTCGCACAGCGCGGTTTGGCAGAACAACGCATCGCCGGTCAGCACCCGGCCGTGCCAGTCGAGCCGCGCCAGGAGCGCGGGCGCCACGGTCAGTTCGGCCTCGGCTTTGTCCGGACCCGCAGCAATCGGTTCATGAGCCAGGATGATGCCGGCATCGTGGCAGAAAGCGCTCAGCGCATGCACCACCCCGTCCCCAGCAGCAAAGCGGAGCCGGCCGCGCTGCGCCTTGCCGTCGATGGCCACACCCTGCGCCGCCTCGCCTGAGGCCGGCAGCGCCTGCGGCGCAAAGCAGCGGGTCAGGGTCGCCGCCAATGCCTGTCCATCGAGTTGGCGAAACAGGCGGTGCAGCGTCGATTGGCAGGGAGTGCGCCCATCCACAAACCCGAGCGCGCCCAGCAGCGACGCCTCCTGGCGCGCGCCCCATTCGGCGATCGCGAGGACCGAGCCGTGATTGGCGAGCAGCGCCGCGACCGTCATCGCCAGCATGGCCGATAATGGGTAGACGACGCTGGCCGCGCGCCGCGGTTCCGGCACCTGATCGAAGGCGGCCGCCAAACTGCGCGGATCGACGAATACCGTAGACTGCATCCGGGGCTCCTTTGCGGTGGCTGAACGCGTTGCACACGCTCATCCTCGCAAAGGCGCCTCTTCTTTTCCGTGCGCCCCCACTCGCGCATAAGCCCTGATGGTCCGATAGGCCACGACCGCGCAGACCTCGCCAGAGGGTGGGGTACGCATAGCAGCAGCATTCCTGGCCGATACGGGAAGGTGCAAACGCCCTTCCCAGCGGAGCACGTCGGCGATCCAGCGAAAAATAGAT
>JAICKD010000225.1 GCA_025928125.1 Ktedonobacterales bacterium | reverse complement strand
GGCAAGGACCTCTTGCCGTACAGCGCGGCGTCCTATGACGCGGCGATGATCGAGATCACGGCGATCAAGAATTTGATCAAGGCGGGCACAGACGTGACGCGCGCCAATGTGCGTGACGAGGTGGCTGGCATCTCCTATGACGGTGTCACCGGTCACATCTCCTTCGACGCCAACGGCGACAACTCTGGCCAGAAGGTCTTCAGCGTCTACGGTGTGGGCGCCGATGGCAAGTGGGCCTTCACGAAGCTGGTCAACGCCTAAACCTTCCGGCGGTTGCAAGTTGCGAAGATAACTCGACGGAGCAGGCTTCATCTGAGGCCTGCTCCGTGCTATACTCGCCATACATTCGCCATTGCTGAATCGCGGTGTCCCCGGAAGGAGGCAGGTCATGCACATGCTGACGTTGGCCGATACGGCTGGTATCGGGATCTTCTTTCAGCAGATTGAGAACGGCATTACCCTTGGAGCCATGTACGCGCTCGTGGCGCTCGGATATACCCTGGTATACGGCATCATCGAGCTGATCAACTTCGCGCACGGCGATGTCTTTATGTGGAGCACGGTGGTCACGCTGGTAGTCGTTCAGGCGATGGGCATCACGGGCGCGCTGACCGGACTGGCGTTGATTGGAATGTTGCTTCTCCTCATCGTTATCGGCGTTGCGGTCTCTGCTGGCCTGAACGTCGGTATCGAGCGTCTCGCCTACAAGCCATTGCGGCGCGCGCCCCGACTTGCGCCGCTCATTGCCGCGATTGGCGCATCGTTCATTCTGGAAAACGCCGCCCAGCTCTGGCGTGGCAGCTCGTTTGTCGCCTTCCCCGCAATCTTTCCTCCCGGACGAATCAGCATTGGCTCGGTCAACATCAACTACCTGGATATCTTCATTGTGGTGATTGCGGTTGCGCTGATGGTTGGCCTCGACCGACTGATCCGTCTGACACGCCTGGGCAGGGCCATGCGCGCCACGGCGCAGGATCCAGAGGCGGCGTCCCTGATGGGCGTGAACATCGACCGCACCATCGTCTACACCTTCCTGATCGGCGGAGCACTGGCAGGCGCGACCGGGGTGTTTTATAACCTATATATCGGCCAGGTCTGGTTCCTGACGGGCTTTCAACTTGGCCTGATCGCCTTCACCGCGGCAGTGCTCGGCGGCATCGGCAACGTCAACGGCGCAGTGGTCGGCGGTTTTCTGATAGGGATAATCAACTCCCTCGCCATTCAATACATTCCATCGGGCTTCCAGTGGAGCAACGCGATTGTCTTTGCCATCCTCGTCCTGATTCTGGTCTTCCGGCCTTCTGGATTACTGGGTCAGCGAGTCCCGGACAAAGTATAGGAGGCTGCGCGCATGTCTCTTCCGACTTCAGGGCAGCGCCAGTCATGGCGCGCGGCTGCGCAAACGCAGATTAGCTCGACACTGGACAACACGAAGATTGGTCAGAAGCCACTGCGCTGGTATCTCAGCGGCTGGCGTATGGGCATCTTCTGGCTGGTCATCGCGGCGCTGGTGCCGTGGGTTCTCGATACCAGCCTTCAGGTGACCGCGATCACGATTTGCATCTATGTCATGCTAGCGCTTGGCCTCAACATCGTTGTGGGCTACGCGGGCCTGCTCGACCTCGGCTACGTCGCCTTCTATGTGATTGGCGCCTATACCATGGCCGCTGGCTCGTTCGGGTTCGTTCAGCTGGCCAATGGCGATACGAAAGCGGTCCCATCGTTCCCCTTCTGGGTGTTGTTGCCAGCGGGCGCAATCCTGGCCGGCTTCTTTGGGGTGCTGCTAGGCGCGCCGACGTTGCGACTGCGCGGCGACTATCTGGCGATTGTCACGCTCGGCTTCGGCGAGATCGTGCCGATTGTCTTCAACAATGTGCCATATTTCTTCGGTCCGGTTGGCATCAGCGCCCAGCCGCCGAATGACATCGGACCCATCTCGTTTAGCGATCCATCGTTCCCGGCGCCGTTCTACTACCTGGCGCTGCTGATCGTCGTGTTGATCGTTCTGGCGGTGCTCTCGCTCCGCGGCTCGAGTCTGGGTCGCGCGTGGGTCGCCATCCGTGAGGATGAGACGGCGGCGGCGTCTTCGGGCGTCAACCTGGTGCGCACCAAGCTGCTGGCCTTTGGCCTCGGCGCGACGGTGGGTGGCATCGGTGGCGTGATGAACGCGGCGTTTACGACCTCCATCACTCCGAAGGACTTCAGTTTCAACATCTCCATCACCATCCTGATTATGGTGGTGCTGGGCGGGTTGGGCAGCGTCCCCGGCGTGATTCTGGGCGCGATTCTGCTGCGGTTCTTCGATGTCTATCTGCTCGGCCAGATCAACGATGCGGTCCATAACAGCGTGCTGGTCGCGGGCAACGGCGCGCCGCTCCACTTCCTGGCGGGCGTCGACTTCAACACCTCGAAGTACCTCATCTACGGTCTGATTCTGGTAGCGATGATTCTGGTGAGGCCACAGGGGTTGATTCCCGACAAGCGCCGCACGCGCGAACTGCATGGCGTAGGCGCGGCCCCCGAATCGCTCTCCGTGGTGGGTATCGTGGCGGAGGAGGAGGCCGGAGTCGCTGTTGGCGGTGAGGGATCTGAAGACGAGACCGCTTTTTCTGGCGCTGGCTCCGATGCGCAGGGACGGGAGGACTGACCTATGGCACAGCAAATGCCCGTTCAGACGGGGCAACCAGCAACTTCGGGAAATCCACTGCTCTCGATACAGGGCCTGACGATTCGCTTCGGCGGTCTGTCCGCCGTGGACGGTGTGGATATCGACGTGATGCCGGGCCAAATCTACAGCATCATTGGCCCGAACGGCGCGGGAAAGACCACCGTCTTCAACGCCATCACCGGCATCTACAAGCCAACGGCGGGCCGGATTCTCCTCGATGGACAGAGCATTGCCGGGCTAACACCCGACCGGGTGCTGAGCCGTGGCATCGCCCGCACCTTCCAGAATATCCGACTCTTCAACAACATGTCCGTGCTGGAGAATGTGCTGGTTGGCCAGCATGTCAAGTTCCCGCATGACCTCGCCTCGCTCACGTTCAAGCTCCCCAACTATCGCCGGGCCGAGCACCGGGCGAACGAGCGGGTGAATGAGCTGCTGGGCTTCTTCGGGCCGTCGCTGGTGGCGCGCCAGAATGAGCTGGCCTCCAACCTCTCCTATGCTGAGCGCCGACGTGTCGAGATTTCGCGCGCGCTGGGTTCCTCGCCCAGGATGCTCTTGCTGGACGAGCCAACCGCGGGTATGAACGACGCGGAGACCGCCGAGGCGATTCGCTATATCCAGCGTCTACGTTCCGAGTTCGGGCTGACCATTCTGCTGATCGAGCACAAACTTCAGGTGACGATGGGCATCTCGGACCGCATCGCTGTGCTGGACTATGGCAAGAAGATTGCCGAGGGAACACCCGCGGAAGTCCAGCAGGATGAGCGCGTGATCGAGGCGTATCTGGGGCGAAAGGCGAAGGTGGAGTAGCTATGCTGGAGTTACAGGGCGTTGACACCTTTTATGGCCCAAGCCAGATATTGAACGATGTCTCGTTACAGGTCAACCAGGGGGAGATTGTCTGTCTGCTGGGGGCCAACGCCGCGGGCAAAACCACGACGATGAAGACGATCTTCGGTATCGTTCGCCCACGGCGCGGCGTCGTCACCTTCGAGGGCCAGCAGATTAGCGGTACCAGCACTGACAATATTATTGGCAAAGGGTTGGCGCTCGTGCCAGAGGGACGCCGCGTCTTCTCGCGCATGTCCGTCCACGAGAACCTGGAGATGGGCGCCTACATGCGCAACAACCGGGCGGAGCTCCAGAGCGACATCGAGCGCGTCTATACGCTCTTTCCTCGGCTGAAAGAGCGGGATAAACAGCTGAGCGGCACGATGTCTGGCGGCGAGCAGCAGATGCTGGCGATTGGGCGAGCGCTGATGTCGCGGCCACGGCTGATGTGCATGGACGAGCCTTCGATGGGCCTCTCGCCGATTCTGGTGCAGACCGTCTTCGACACGATCCAGGAGATTCGCAAGACTGGCGTCACCATCTTCGTCGTCGAGCAGAACGCCTTCATGGCGCTCAACGTCGCCGACCGTGGCTACGTGCTGCAGCAGGGGCATATCGTGCTGAGCGATACCTCCAAGAACCTGCTCGATAATGATCTGGTGCGTCGCGCCTACCTTGGCGGCTAGCGGACCTCACCTCCTGACCTTACCCCTGTCCCCCTCTTCCACCGGGAGAGGGGGAAGTCCGAATGGTTGCTCTATGCGGGTCGTGTTTCTGGGCGATAGCCTGACGGAAGGCGTGGACGGCGCCTCGTACTTGCGCGCGTTGGGAGCGCTGGTCGCCAGCGCTCCGCTGCCTGGCGGCGTCACGCTGATCAATGCGGGTCGGGGTGGCGATACCGTACTCAACCTGGCCCGCCGCGTGACGCAGGATGTCGTTTCCCATGCGCCGGACTGGGTGGTGATCTTCGTCGGCGTCAACGACTGCCGGACGTGGTATGTGCGGCGGTCGTTTCCCACGCGCGCGAACCTTGGCTCAGTCTATTACTTTCTCCGGCGCAAAGGCATCTGGCGCGCCGTCACACCCCAGCGTTATGGCGATGGGCTGCGAACGCTGATCGCCACGCTCCGGGCGCAGACCTCCGCGCGCATCGCGTTATGTACCCCCGCGACGGCCAGCGAAGCACTGGATGCGCGGGCCGAACAGATGCTGGATTGCTATGCGGCGCGGGTGGGGGAGGTGGCGCAGGAGCGAGACTGCGCCCTGATCGACATACGCGCGGCGTTTCAGGCGGCAATGGCCCAGCGCGCCGATTCGCCGCCGACAGGCTACCGGCTCACCTGTGACGGCGTGCATCTGAGCGACGCGGGCGCTGAATTGGTAGCAGGCATCTTCCGCGACTGGCTGCTCACCCTTTGATGCAGGTGTATGCCGAATGGACCCGCGAGGCGCCATGATTGATGCTTTGGATGGCGAATCCCGCATGCTCGATCATCGGTTCGAGCAGCCAGCTAAATGTGCTGTACTCCTCGCGGAGATGCGTTTCCAGCTCAGCGCGCGTCCAGCCCTGCTCGGCATGTTCGGGCGCATTGGCCAGCCACGTCTCGATGGCATGCGTGGCCTCGTCTGGCTCGAAGGAGAAGACAAGATCGCGGAGATAGAGGACGCCGCCGGTCTTGAGTATTGCCGCGATGTGCGCGAGGGCAACCGCTTTCCAGAAGTCGGGCAGGTGATGCAGCGCGTGTCGTGAGTAGACGAAGTCGGCGGGCGCGCCCTGGTGTTCGTAGGAGAGGAAGCCGCCTTGCACGCACTCGATGTTCTCGATCCCTGATTGCGCGGCCCTCTGGCGCAGGCGCGCAAGCATCACTGGCGAGACGTCTACCGCGATGACACGGCGACAGAGTGGCGCGGCGGCCAGGGCGAATGTGCCGGTTCCCGCGCCGAGGTCAACGAGCGTGTGCGTCTCATTCAGGCCGAGATCGCGCAGTACGTCCAGATCGTCAGCGGGGTCCGTTCCCGCCTTGCGGTCGTATCCCGGCACATAACCGGGGTCGAGATGTTCGCTGCCCGCGTGCGCGAGCTCGTCGAGAAACCAGGAAGGTGTAACCATGGCGCGTAACCATACCTCCTTGTATGTAGAGACGTTTCCCATCTGCCTCCCGGATGGTGTGGGGATCATTCTTCTTTCAGGAACTCCAGCACGGCCTGGGCCGCCTTCTCGCCGCTGGTGATCGCGCCCTGGATGCTGCTCGACTCGGTGTATTCGCCCGCGAGAAACAGCCCTTTCGTCGGCAGCGTATTGCTCGGCAGCGTCGCGAAGATGCCCGGCGTCTGCTTGAACTGGCTGAAGCGGATGCGAAAAAAGCCCACCTGGCGCAGGGTTGCGAGGTCCTTGCCGGGGAACCATGAGGCCATTTCTTCGCGGCAGCGTTTGCTCACCTCTTCATCGCTCATCTCTGGATCGCCCAGGACCGTCACCGAGAGCAGATACTGTCCCTTGGGGCCATAGGCTGGCGAGACGTTGGTAAGCTGGATGGCGTGGCTAACAAAGGCGTCGGGGTTGGCGTTT
>JAICKD010000018.1 GCA_025928125.1 Ktedonobacterales bacterium | reverse complement strand
GACCCCACGGCGACCAGCGGTGGCTTCTGGGATGATATGAAGACCCAGGACTACATCGACCTTCACGAGAACCTGCTATTTCCCACGTTGCGGGTGCAGCGCGCCACCGAAGTGTTCGTCACCGACGCCAAATCCGCCGACGATCTCTATGGCAAGGTGAGCGACGCGCAGCTGATCGGCCTGCCGGATAACGCGACCCAGTCGAACGACGTGAAGGTGACCTACAAGGTCACTCGTGGCTCGAAGGTGAGCTATAACGTGACGCTCGAATTGCAGTTCATCGCGGCTTCCAATTCCTGGGGCGTCAGCGATTTTGGCGATACCTTCGCGCCAACCGGGCCGGGGGTGCCGGATATCCAGCCGACGCCGACGATCAACCCGGACGCGACGCCATCTCCCACGCCAGTCTCTAGCACTGGCGGCGGGCCACTCGTCTGGGTGGGGCGGCCCCCTCCCGGCCTTCGGCCACCCTCTCCCTTGCAGGGAGAGGGATGAGGCGACCAAAGCGGCGACTGGCAAGGGGTGTTGTGTTCTGCCTCTGGTTCTGGTCCCCCCCTCTCCCTGCAAGGGGGAGGGGGTCAGGGGGAGGGGGCGCGCACTAGAGAAGGTGGGCTATTCGCTCGGCCCAGACCATCATCGGCTCCCAGCCAGAGCCGTGCATCTTGTACGACCACCAGGCGGAGAGCACTGCCTGCGCCATACTCCATGCCAGAATACGCTGGCGCTCGAAACTTAGCGCCTCAGCCAGGATTGTTGCGCGCCGAAGCAGCAACTGCTCGGGGTGTGGCCACGAAAACATCCCGGGCGCCGGGTTGCGCATCAGCGAGCCCACCTCGTAGGCGGGTTCGCCCGCGACGCCTTTGGGGTCGAGCGCCAGCCAGGTCGCCCGCTCGGCTGAGAGAATGTTCTGGTGGTGCAGGTCGCCATGGAGTAGCACAGGCGAAGCGGACGACGCCAACAGGTCGTCGAATAGACGCTCGGCCTGCTCGACGAGACGTGACGTGAATGGGCCGGTGGCGCCGTCGAATGTGGCGCGCAATTGTGCGAAACCCTTACCCCAGTCCGCGACAGTCGGAAACTGATGGTTGGCTGGCAGAGGTTGCCAGAGCACGGACATCACCTGCGCGGCGATGCTGGTCGCCTCGTCGTCATTCGCAACATCAGTCAGCGGCTTTCCTGGATGTAGCCGCTCGATCAGCATCACACCCCGCTCCGTGTCGGCGCGCAGCAGTTCGACGATGCCGTGGCCGCCGAAAAACCGCAGCGCATCCTCTTCCTGTTGGCGTTCCTCATTGGGTACGCCAGCCTTGAGCACGGCGTGACGACCATCGGCAAGGATAACCGGGGCGACGTAGTTGTAGTTGAGAGGCGTGAAATGCGGCCCAAGCGTGAGGTTCCATCGACGGGCGCAGTCATCGAGCAGCGCGGGCAGGTTCGCCAGCCACTCGGTGCCATCCGCGCCAAAGACATCGATGATGGCCTGGATGAAGTCTTTAGGAAGCGTGAGCTCAGGCATAGTGCTATCCCTTCGCATGCCTCGGCCCGCTGCTTGTCTGGCGCTATCCCTGCGCTGACATCGACGCCGACCCGCGCGCCAGCGACTCGGCGTACTGCAGCTCGTAGAGACGCTTGTAGTAGCCGTTGCGCGCCAGCAGCGACTCGTGCGTGCCTTCCTCGACGATGCGCCCTTTGTGCAGCACGACGATGCGGTCCACATTGCGGATGGTGGAGAGGCGGTGCGCGATGATAACCGACGTGCGCCCGCGCATCAGCTTCTCCAGCGCGTCCTGGATCAGCGCCTCCGTCTCGGTATCGACGCTGCTGGTCGCCTCGTCCAGAATCAGCAGAATCTCGGGGTTGAAGGCGATGGCGCGCGCGAAGGCGAGCAACTGGCGCTGGCCTGCCGAGAAGCCCGCCCCGCGCTCCAGCACCGGCTCATCGTATTGCTGTGGCAGCCGCTCGATGAACTTCGCCGCGTTGACGAAGCGCGCCGCCTCGCGGATGCGCTCATCGCTGATGCCCTGTTCGTGCAGGCGGATGTTGCTGGCGACGGTGCCGGAGAAGATGAAGGGGTCTTGCAGCACCGCCCCCACATGTCGGCGCAGATCGGCCTGGGCCAGGTCGCGCACATTGTGGCCGTCCACCAGCACCTCGCCGCGCTGCACGTCGTAGAAGCGCGAGATGAGGCTGATGAGCGAGGTCTTGCCCGCGCCGGTCGCGCCAACGAAGGCGACGCTCTCGCCGGAGAGAATCTTGAACGAGATGCCCTTGAGCACCCACTCGCCGGGGTTATAGGCGAACCAGACATCGCGGAACTTTACCTCGCCGCGCACGTGCTCCAGCGGCAGTGGCTTCTCGGGGTCCTGCACCGTCACCGGCTCGTCGAGCACGCGGAAGATGCGCTCGGAGCTGGCCATCGCCGACTGGAGCACTGTGTATTTGTCCGCCATGTCGCGCAGGGGCAGGAAGAAGCGATCAACGTATTGCAGGAACGCGACGAGCGCGCCCAGCGTCAGCGCGCTTGCCAGCACCTGACCGCCGCCAACGCGGATGATGAGCGCGGTGGCAATCGAGGCAAAGAGGCCGACGACGGGAAAGAAGATCGCGAAGTAGAAGAGCGACCGCAGAGACGCGCGGCGATAGTCCAGGTTGAGCGTGTCGAAAAACTGAAAGTTGCGCCTCTCGCGATTGAAGAGCTGGACAATCTGTGTGCCGGAGATATTCTCGGCGATGTTGGCGTTGATGCGCGCCAGCCGCACCCGGATCGCACGAAAGTTGTCGCGCATCACCCGCTGGAAGAACGCCGTGACCAGCAAGAGCGGTGGGATGACGACGAAGACGACCAGCGCCAGCAGCCAGTTCTCGAAGAGCAGGATGATGACGATGCCCACCAGCGAGAAGACATCGCCGATAAGCGAGATGGCCCCCGACGTGAAGAGATCGTTGAGGGCGTCAACGTCGTTGGTGATGCGGGTCATCAGGCGCCCGACAGGATTGTGGTCGAAGAAGGATAGCGAGAGGTTTTGCAGGCGTTCGAACATCTTCGAGCGCATGTCATACATGATCCGCTGGCCGACGACGCTCAGCAAGAAATTCTGGTAGTAGCGCAGTCCAAACCCGGCGACCAGCACGAACATGTAGACCAGGGCCATGACGAAGACACCATTGGCGCGTTCGATGGGCGAGATCCCGGTATTCTGCGTCGGCACGATGAAGCGGTCGATGGCGACCTGCGTGACGAATGGTGCGAGCAGATCGACGCCCGATGCCAGCAGGATGAGCCCCAGGGTGAACAGAAAGGTATAGCGGTACGGATGGACGAACGCCCACAGACGCCGGACCAGCCGGGCGTCATACGCCTTGCCGAGAATCTCATCTTCCTGAAAGAATGCCTGAGCCATCCATTGTTCTCCAAACTCGCTCGTCGATTGCCCGCGTCGTGTCGGCCCCCTCCCCTAACCCCTCCCCCCTTGCGGGGAGAGGGGGACCAGAGCCAGCGCCGCCATCCGTTGCCATCCGCCGCACTGTTCGCCTGGTCCCTCTCCCTGCAAGGGGGAGGGTGGCCGAAGGCCGGGAGGGGGTCCCCCTCAATCCCCGCCAGCCTGTTGGGCCGCGCTATCGGGGATTTCCACCAGTTCTTCGTCCTCGCCGTTGAGGTCTGCCCCATCGCCCGCGTCCAGTTCCTCACCCAACAACTGCTGGCGGTACATATCGGCATAGAGGCCGTCCAGCGCGAGCAGTTGCTCATGTGCGCCGCGCTCGGTGATCCGCCCGTCGTCCAGCACAATAATCTGATCGAGATCTTTGACCGTTGAGATGCGGTGCGCGATCACCACCGACGTTCGCCCCGCCATCACCTTGCGCAATCCGCGCAGGATCGCCGCTTCGGTGTTGGTATCCACGCTCGACATCGCGTCGTCCAGAATCAGGATGAGCGGATTCTTGGCGACGGCGCGGGCGATGCCGGTGCGCTGCTTCTGCCCGCCAGAGAGCGTGACGCCGCGCTCGCCCAGCAGCGTCTGCGTCCCCTGCGGAAAGTCGGTGATATCCTTGCCCAGTTGCGAGATATCGAGGGCGAACTCGAGTTGCTGCTCGTCCAGTTCTTCGAGGCCGAAACCGACGTTTTCTTTGATCGTCAGCGAGAAGAGAAAGTTATCCTGCGGCACGTAGCCGATAGCCGCGCGCAGCTTCACCAGCGGGGTGTGGCGAATGTCCTCGCCGTCGATCAGAATCGCGCCATCCGACACATCGAAGACGCGGGCGAGCGCATTGACCAGGCTCGACTTCCCCGCTCCAGTTGGCCCGACGATGCCGAGCGATGAGCCAGCAGGCACATGCAGGTTGAGATCGTGCAGCACCTCGACATCGTGATCGCCGTTCTTGTAGTCCAGCCTGACGTGGCGGAACTCGATCTCACCGCGTGTTGGCTCGGCATTAGGATCGGTTGCCTCAGTGTCGCGGATGACGGGAACGGCGGTGCGCACCTCCTGGATACGGGCTGTCGAGGCGGCGCCCTGCTGCAAGAGATTGACCGTCCAGCCGAGGGCTATCATCGGCCAGGCAAGCGCGGCGAGATAGGTGTTGAAACGCACCAGCGTACCCAGCGTGATGCGCCCGTCGATGACATCGATGCCGCCGCGCCAGAGCAGAATGGCGACCGCCATCCCGGAGAGGAAGTACATTGCGGGCCAGAGCAGCGAGTCGATGCGCGCAAAGCTGATGCTGCGACGGACGTACTCCTCGTTCAGCTTGTTGAACGCCGCCAACTCGTGTGGCTCCTGCGCGTAGGCCTTGACGACCCGGATGCCCGAAAAGTTTTCCTGCGCCCGCGCCGAGACCTCGCCGAACTGGTCCTGCACCTGGCGGAAGCGGACGCGGATGACCCGCCCGACGGCGAAGAAGAAGACCGAGAGCAGCGGCATGACGGTCAGCGAGTAGAGCGTGAGTTGCGCGTCGATGCTCAGCATGGCGATGGCGGTCACGGTGAGCGCGACGGTGGTGTTGCAGAGATTGCTGATACCCGGGCCGAGCATCATGCGCACGGCGCTCAGGTCGTTGGTAGCGCGGGCTACCAGATCGCCAATCTTGCGTTGCTGGAAGTAGGCGAGATCGAGTTGCTGGAAGTGTTTGAAGAGGTCGCCACGCATCTCGTACTCGATGTGGCGCGAGACACTGTTGATCACATAGCGGCTGGCGAACTGAAACACCCCGGCAATGATACCCAGGCCGATGATGAGCAGCGCGTAACGGGTGAGAGCCGCGGCATCCTCGTGCTGGCTCAGGCTGTCGATGGCCTGTTGCAGCAGCAGCGGCGGCAGCAGAATGATGAGATTGGCGATGATGATGAGTACGCCACCCGCCAGGAGCACGTACTTGTGACGGAGGAGGTAGACCGAGACGGCACGCAGAGTTGACATGCTATCAGCGTAGCACAAAATGCTGAGCGGCGAAAAGGCGTAGTAGAGATGGGTGTGATGGACGTCTAACTTGTGCCAGTGGTCACTATACCGGGCAAGAGCAGTGCTAACGAGCGTTCGGCGGCGCTTCAGCCGCACAACGGTTAGATCAAAATTTCCCCTAGAAATCTCATCAGCCTGGATGGTTCGAAATGGTCATCAGCAGATGGTGTTCGGTGCTGCTAATGGTGGTCATGACGTATCCCGGTGGCAGGAGGACCGCACTGACCTCTTGCATCCTCTCGTTCATTGGCCGCTCAAGCGCGGAGGTGATGGCGGAAGGCAGCGGCAGCCCGCCAATCTGCGCGCTGATGAGATGCATCGCCAGTTGGCCAGACTCGATCCGCACCTGTGCTACGGCCTCCAGATGGGCGCCGAGTGGAAACGCGCTATCGGTGTCGGCGGAGATCTTCACCTGGTTGCCTGGCAGAATCTCCGCTTTGACGTTGCTGAGCGCGATGGGAAGCTTGGCCTGGCTGATGGCGGCGCTGACCTGTGTCGTGAGATAGGTGTCATCCATGTTGATGACCAGGTTACCGTTCTGCCCGCCAGCGCCGGGCGACGCGGCTTGCGGGCGCGGCGCGAACGCAATCAGGGCGAGTAGCATCACCACCGCGCCAATCACCGCGCCGATGGCTAGCCCGCCACATCCCCACCAGGCGGGACGTACTGTAAGACGCGCTGTAAGAGGTTGCGTGACCATGCGTGTTTGCCGCGGATCGTCGACCATGTTTGATTCCATTCAACAGACTGTACTACGGTGCGCCTACTTGTCGGCGCCTCGTTGACTCACTACTCCGCAAGTCCGCTGCCACGCGATGAATCGGCATAATGGCCGGGCGCTTTGTGCTGCATTGTGCAATATGCACAGCGAATGACACGATACTTGTGGCGTATCGTCGTTCCACCTCCGCCAGTTTCCAGACTATACTGATGGCATTGAGATTGATTTGTGCAATGTGCGCAATGTAGATGCGGCGGGGGCGCATAGGTCCCCCATCGTGTAGTTAGTACCGCTACATCAGAGAGCACGCGGAGAAACAGATGACGAGAACGCCGGAAGATGTGCTGCGCATGGCCCGCGAGCATGGGGCTCGCATGATTGACTTGAAGTTCACCGATGTCCCCGGCACGTGGCAGCATTTCAGCATCCCCACCCGTGCGATTGATGCCTCCTCCTTCACCGAGGGCATTGGATTCGACGGCTCCAGCATCCGGGGTTTTCAGGAGATCAACGAGAGCGATATGCTCCTCCTCCCCGATCCCACCACCGCAATCATGGACCCCTTCACCGCTGAGCCAACCTTGAGCCTGGTTTGCGATGTGACCCAGCCGGGTGCGGCGCGCGAGCCGTATTCCCGCGATCCCCGCTACATCGCGCGCAAAGCGGACGAGTATCTGAAGTCGTCCGGTATCGCCGATACCGCGTACTTTGGCCCGGAGGCCGAGTTCTTCATCTTCGACGACGTCAAGTATCGTTCAACGCAGAACGAGCAGTGGGCTGTGGTAGATAGCGACGAGGCCCACTGGAACTCTGGCCGCAACGGCACGGCGAACCTCGGCCACCGCAACCGCCCCAAAGAGGGCTATTTCCCGGTCGCGCCCAACGACACGCTGCAAGACCTGCGCACGGCGATGGTGCTGCTGATGGAAGACTGCGGCATCGATGTCGAGGCGCAGCATCACGAGGTGGCCGCGGGCGGGCAGTGCGAGATCGATATGCGCTTCGACTCGCTACTGACGATGGCCGACCGGGTCATGCTATACAAGTACATCGTCAAGAATGTGGCGCGGCGCGCGGGCAAGACGGCGACCTTCATGCCGAAGCCGGTCTTCGGCGACAACGGCTCCGGCATGCACGTCCATATGAGCCTGTGGAAAGACGAGAAGCCGCTCTTTGCCGATGCCGAGGGCTACGCGGGCATCTCTGAGATGGCGCGCATGTTCATCGGTGGGCTGCTGACCCATGCCCCGGCGGTATTGGCGCTGGCGGCGCCCAGCACGAACAGCTATCGTCGCCTGGTGCCAGGCTATGAGGCGCCCGTCAACTTGGTCTACTCGCAGCGCAATCGCTCGGCGGCGGTGCGCATCCCGATGTATTCAGATAGCCCGAAGGCGAAGCGCGTCGAGTTCCGGCCGCCGGACCCAACCTGCAACCCGTACCTGACCTTCTCGGCGCTGCTGATGGCTGGCCTGGATGGCATCAAGCGCGGCATTCTGCCCGAGGAGAACGGCCTTGGCCCGGTTGACCGCAACATCTATGAGATGTGCGCGGAAGAGAAGCGGGATATCAAGTCAGTACCCGGTTCGCTGGACGACGCGCTGGACGCCCTGGAGCGCGACCACGAGTTCCTGCTGGCGGGCGATGTCTTCACGACCGACCTGATCGGCAAGTACGTTGACCTCAAGCGCGAGCAGGCCGCCGAGGTGCGCCTGCGTCCATCGCCGCTGGAGTTCGCGCTCTACTACGACGCCTAGCCAGCTCGGGAACATCTTCTCCCAATTCGCAGCACCCCGATATCGGTGAGCAATCGCCGGTTCGGGGCGCCTATTTATGCCCGCATAGTGTATTTGCAGAGCGAAGGGATCCCCGTATGATGGACATCGACCGGCCAACGGCGGCAATCATCACGCTGGAACGCCCTGACACCGCCGACGCTATGCGCCTCATCACCGAGCTTGAGGCGCAGTTAGACCCGCTCTATCCACGGGAGAGCCGCCACGGGTTGAGCGTCGAGCAGTTGCTGGCGCAGGATGTGGCGTTCTTCCTGCTGCGCGCGCATGGTGAGCCAATCGGTTGTGGCGGCGTCAAGCTGTTCGGCGGCGACTACGGCGAGGTCAAGCGGATGTATGTGCGCCCGCACTATCGTGGGTCAGGCTTCGCCAAGATGATACTGGACCATCTGGCGGGCTATGCGCGTACCGAGGGAGTCGGTCTCCTTCGGCTGGAGACCGGTATCCACCAGCATGAAGCCATTGGCCTCTATGAGTGGGCAGGATTCACCCGTATTCCACCATTTGGTGACTATTGGGATGACCCACTCAGCCTGTTTTACGAGAAGCCTCTCGAATAAAGCCAAGATGGCTTGTACCCTCGTAGATTGCCGGAATCGTGAAGCCTGCGAAGAACGCATCTTTCATATGAACACTATCGACAACAACCTCCTTCCACTGCGTCTCACCATCGAACTGGTGCCGGAGCCGTGCTGGTATGCCAACCTGCGCGATGTATTGCCGCGACCAGCCTGGGATAAGCTGCGGCGTGAGGTCTACCGGCTATCCGGCCATCGCTGCGGCATCTGTGGCGCGGGCGGCATGCTGCACTGCCACGAGGTCTGGCGCTATGACGACGCGGTGCACATCCAGCATCTCGAAGGATTCCGCGCGCTCTGCGTTCTCTGCCACCACGTCAAGCATATCGGGCTGGCCGGGAAGCTGGCGAGCGAGGGCAAGCTCGACTATGAGGCGGTCGTCGCGCACTTCATGCGCGTCAACGGCTGTAGCCGCGCCGATTTCCAGCGCCACTACGAGGCGGCCTTCGCCCAGTGGCGGGAACGCTCGCGCTACGAGTGGCAGACCGACCTGGGCGACTATACACCGTTGGCCCGCCCCGATACCGCGAGGTAGTTACGTCATGGGCCTGGGAATGCTACAATGCCAGCATGGAGACGAAGTGTGTGAAGCGTGTGGTACTCATAGGCCCAACGGGAAGCGGGAAGTCCGCGACTGGCCGACTTCTCGCGATGCTACTCCGTTGGCAATTTATCGACCTTGACGAAGAAATCGCCCGCATCTCCGGCATGGCTGTGCCGGAGATTTTCGCGCGTGAGGGGGAACGCGGCTTCCGCGACCGGGAGACGGCGGCGCTCAAAGCTGTTGCCGAGCGGCGGTGTGTGGTCATCGCGACGGGCGCGGGTGTCGTCGAACGCGCATCCAATCGGGCGCTGCTGCGCAAGCACAGCCGCGTGGTTGCCTTGCTTGCCTCGGCGGAGACCATCTGGCGCCGCCTGCTGGAGCATGCCACTTCTCCCACGGAGTTAGGTCGCCAGCGGCCCATGCTGGCGGGCAGCGATCCGCTGCGGCGGCTGGGCAGCCTCTATAGGCGTCGCGCGCCGCTCTATGCCGAGGCCGATGAGACGCTGGTGGTCGAGAATCTGACGCCCGCCGATGCCGCGGCGCGTATCGCGGCGAGCCTGGTGGGGCGCGGGCTATTCCCTGGCGATGGCGCTGAGACGGCCTGCTGGCTGACGAGGACGCAGCACGGGCCTGACTATGAGATCGTCGTCGGCTGGAACGCGATCACCAGTCTGCCTGAACGCCTCAAAGCACTGCGTCTGCCGAAGCGCCTCCATATCATCAGCGATGACGCCGTTGGCTCGCTCTATGAACCGCCGCTGCTGACGGCGTTGCAAGATGCGGGCTTCGCGCCGCTGGTCTGTCGCGTGCCGGTGGGCGAGGGCAGCAAGTCCGCCGCCCAGCTTGGGTCGATCTACGACTGGCTGGCGGCTCGGCGCGCCGAACGGTCGGAGGCGATTCTCGCGCTCGGTGGCGGCGTTGTCGGCGATTTGGCGGGCTATGCGGCGGCGACCTGGCTGCGTGGCGTGCCGCTCGTCCAGATTCCCACCTCGCTGCTGGCGCAGGTGGACGCCTCCATCGGCGGGAAGGTGGCGATCAACCATCCGCAGGGGAAGAACCTGATCGGCGCGTTCTATCCGCCGCTGCTGGTTCTGAGCGATCCCGCGATGCTGATGACGCTGCCCGAACGTCAATATATCGAGGGGCTGGCCGAGATGGTCAAGCATGGCGTCGCGCTGGATGGGGGCTACTTCGTCAGACTGGAGCTGAGCGCGAGCGACCTGCTGCGGCGCGAGCCATTTGCGTTGACGAGGGCCATCGTCGAATCGGCGTCGATCAAATCGGCGGTCGTGCAGATTGACGAGCGCGAGGGCGCGCACGATGAGCGCATTCGGCTCAACTATGGTCACACCATCGGGCATGCGCTTGAAGCGGTCGCGGGCTACGGCCAGTGGCTGCATGGCGAGGCAGTTGCCGCCGGGATGAACGTCGCCACTCGGATCGGCGCCAGCCTGGGTATCACGTCGGCGGAGGTAGTGACGCGGCAGGAACAACTGCTGACATATCTAGGCCTGCCGACCAGCCTGGAGGGCGTCTCCGCCAGCGCGCTGATGGGTGCGGCGCTCTGGGATAAGAAGGTGCGCAGTGGCGCGGTGCGCTGGATATTGCCGACGACGCTGGGCCGTTCCGCCGTGGTCAGCGATGTCCCGCTGGAAGCCGTCCGCGAAGCGCTGCTGGCGGTGGGCGCTGAGGCATAGTGAGATCCTCTCGGCCATCAATGGCCGGAGTATGTGGGAACGGGCCATGAATGGCCATCTCGCCCAACGGGCGAGCAGGGTGACTTTGTCGCCCTGGCAGGCTTTCAAGCCCCCTGTCTCCCTGCTCCGGCCATTGATGGCCGAGGCAGGGGGAGTTGAATATGAGTCACAGTAAGACGACCGAACAGCGACCACGAATACTCGTGCTGCACGGGCCGAATCTCAATACGCTGGGGAAGCGTGAGCCAGAGGTCTACGGGCCTATGACGCTCGACGAGATCAACGCGCGGATTCGCGAGCGGGCAACCGAGCTCGGCTGCGAGATACATGCCTTCCAGTCGAATCATGAGGGTGCGCTGATCGATTTTCTCCAGGCGGAGGCGGCCAACGCGCAGGGTATTGTCATCAATCCCGGCGGCCTGACCCATACCAGCGTCTCGCTGCGGGATGCGCTTGCGGGAACTGGTCTGCCAGCCGTTGAGGTGCATCTCTCGAACATCTACGCGCGTGAGCCGTTCCGCCATACCTCGCTGCTGGCGCCGGTCTGCAAAGGGCAGATTACGGGGCTGGGCTGGCGGGGCTATCTCTACGCGCTCGATGCGCTCGTATCGCTCGTGACTGGGTGACTGGGCGGCTGGCGGCAATCCGGTGATAGAATAGTGTGGCGCAATTCCGTGTGCGGGCAATGGAACGGTCATGTTGACAGTTCGGCCCGCATACGCAGATACAGAAAAGCGACGCAGCCTCGATGCACGCGTCGATGAGGACCGACAGAGTCGGCTCCGGGAGGATACAAGCAGATTCTATGATTTCGACAGGGGATTTGAAAAAAGGAATATCGCTGGAGCTGGATGGCCAGCTCTTTACGATCGTCGACTGGCAGCACATCAAGATGGGGCGCGGCGGCGCGATCGTGCGCATCAAGCTGCGCAACCTGCGGACCGGCGCGAACTTCGAGCGCACCTATGACGCGGGCGAGCGATTCCAGCGGGCGTTCCTCGAACACCGTCCGGTGCAGTACTCGTACAATGACGGTGATACGTACTATTTCATGGACAACGAGACCTTCGAGACGATACCATTGACGGGCGAGCAGCTTGGCGATGCGAAGAACTATCTGCTCGATGGTATGCAGATCGAGATTGTGACCTATAACGACGAGCCGCTCAGTGTTGATTTGCCGCCTTCGGTTGATCTGGAAGTGACCTACACCGAGCCGGGATTCAAGGGCGACACCGCTACCGGAGGCACCAAGCCCGCCACAGTTGAGACGGGGCTGATCGTTCAGGTGCCGCTCTTCGTCACGACTGGCGATAAGATTCGCGTCAAGACGGATACCGGCGGCTACGTCGAGCGGGTCAACTCATAGAGAATTTTGGCTCGTGCGCTCCGGGGTCGTCGGAGCTTGCGGGAGGAGGCGCAGTCACCATGGTACGCGAACGCGCGGATCGCAACAGCGGATCGGCCCCGGTACCGACATCCACCAGTCTCAGTGTCGCCGAACTGCGTCAGCTTATCACGCTGATGGAGAAGAGCGACATCGAAGAGATCACCATCGAGCATGAGACTGATGGACTGCATCTCACACTCCGCAAGCCCGCCCCGGTGGAACTCGATCCAGCCGCGCTGCTGGGCGCTGACGAGCTGCTGGAGAGCGCAGCGTTGACGACCTCTGAGCCTGCGGCTGAGGCCGAGGAAGAAGCGGTGAAGGCTCTCGATATCCGCTCGACGCTGGTCGGCTTCTACCGTGCGGTTGCCCGGCGCGGCGCGAAGCCGCTCGCTCCTGGCGATAGCGTCAAAGAGGGGCAGATCATCGGGGCCGTCGAGTCGCTCAACGTGCTGAACGAGGTCGAGTCGCCAGCGGCCGGGCGCGTCCGTACAATTCTGGTGGACGACGGCCAGCCGGTTCAGTACGGCCAGGTGCTGATGAAGGTCGAGCCGCTCAAAGCCTGACCGCTCCCGACGTGTAGCGCGTCCACTGGCATTGGCGAAGAATGTGGTGGGCTGCCTTCGCGGCATGAATGCCGCGACTAACCTTGCCTGTACTGTCTTTTCGACAGGCGCGTTTCTGGCTCCCCTCCCTGCGTCCCATCGGGAGGGGCTGGGGAAGAGATCCAGCGGTAATGCGAATTGTCGGCGTGAGCGAACTGACCAGCTACCTCAAGAGCCTGCTCGAAGAAGACTACTATCTGCAGGATACCTGGGTGCGTGGCGAGATCACCAACTATGTGCAGTCCGGCGCTGGACACCGCTACTTCTCAGTCAAGGATGAACGCGCCTCGCTGCGTTGTGTGCTCTTTCGCGGCAATGGGTCCAGCGCGCCGCCGCTACGTAACGGGATGGCGGTCTTCGTTCACGGGCGTCTGAGCGTCTATGAGGCGCGCGGCGATGTACAATTTTACGTGGATGCCGTGGAAGACGCGGGCATCGGTGAGCTCCATCTGCGCTTCGAGGCGCTGAAGGCGCGCCTAGAGGCCGAGGGACTCTTCGCGGCGGAACGCAAACGTGACCTGCCGCGCTCGCCCGCGGTGATTGGGGTCGTCACATCATCCTCGGCCGCGGCACTGCGCGACATCGTGCGGACGTTGCGGCTGCGCTGTCCGCTGGCGCGGGTGGTGGTGGCGCCGACGCTGGTGCAGGGCGAGGGTGCGGCGGAACAGGTCGCCTCGGCCATCGCGCTGTTGAACGCGCACGCGCGGGCGGAGGTCATCATCGTCGCGCGCGGTGGCGGCTCGCTCGAAGAACTCTGGGCCTTCAATGAAGAGATAGTCGCGCGGGCCATCGCGGCATCGGCGATTCCGGTGGTGACGGGCATCGGCCACGAGACGGATTTCACCATCGCCGATTTCGTCGCCGATCTGCGCGCCTCGACACCCACCGCCGCCGCTACCGCCGCCGTCCCAGACCTGCGGACCTGGCGCGAGGCGCTCTACCAGCAGCGTGAGCGGCTCGATCAGGCCGTCAGCGTCTACCTGTATACCCAGCGGGCGACATTGGGTATTCGCCAGCATGCGCTGGACCGCGCCAGTCCCTTGGGGCGTATTGTGCAGGCGCGACAGCGGGTTGACGAGGCGCGCGAGCGATTGCGCGTGCAGATGCAGAACCAGCTTGACCTCCGACGCGAACAACTGCGCGGGCGGACACACCAGCTTCACGCGCTCAGCCCACTGCTGACGTTGAGCCGGGGCTTTGCCGTGGTGCGGCGCGCGGACGATGATACATTGGTGACGAGCGTTGGGCAGATCGCACCGGGCGATGCGCTCCGGGTGCATGTGGCCGACGGGACGTTTGACGCCGTAGCTGGCGAGCGGATAGCGCCATCCGGGGTGGAGAGGAAGTAGCGTTATGCAGCGTGAGCGACGTGGGCGTCGCGCGAACGGGTCTGATCCATCACTAT
>JAICKD010000603.1 GCA_025928125.1 Ktedonobacterales bacterium | reverse complement strand
GACGCCTACCCGGAGATGGCCGAGGAGCGGATGACCGCCATCGCCGCCGAGGTGGAGCAGCGCTGGCAGACCGATCACGTCGCCATCGTCCACCGCATCGGGCGGTTGGAGATCGGCGAGTGCAGCGTGGTCGTCGTGGTCGCGTGTCCGCATCGCGCCGAGGCGTTCGAAGCCTGCCGCCACGCGATTGACACGCTCAAGACAACCGTGCCTATCTGGAAAAAAGAGGTCGCGGAAGACGGCGAAGAGTGGGTCGAAGGGTGACGTGGAGTAGTGGCGAGGCGAGCGGCCATCCAGCTTCGCAGCATGAATGCCGCGGCTAGTCCCGTCCGTTCACGAACCGCGTAAAGGCGCGCCGTGTATTCGCCCTACGATTAGCCGCAGGGCTTCAGCCTGCGGCGCGGGACATATAGACGGATATCGCCCGGCAGCACGATGCGTTGGGCTGCGTCTGCTTCCCCTCTCCCTGCAAGGGGGAGGGGTCTGGGGAGGGGGCCGTACATGAAATTCGGCGTGGTGGTCTTTCCCGGCACGTGGAGCGATAAAGACTGCTTGAGGGCGCTGGGGCCAGTGCTGGACCAGGAGGCTGTCTCCATCTGGCATCAGGACACCGACTTGCAGGGGTGCGACGCCATCATCCTGCCGGGCGGCTTCTCCTACGGCGACTACCTGCGCGCCGGGGCCATCGCTCGCTTCGCCCCGGTCATGGGCGCGGTCAAAGACTTCGCCGACCGCGGCGGCATCGTCCTTGGCATCTGCAACGGCTTCCAGATTCTGCTGGAGGCGGGACTCCTCCCCGGCGCGATGCTGCGCAACCAAAGCCTGGAGTTCCGCTGCGTCTGGACGCATCTGCGTGTCGAGAACAACGATACGCCGTTCACGCGACTCTGCCATCCCGGCCAGGTGATTCGCATCCCCATCTCGCATGGCGAGGGCAATTACTTCGCCGACGAAGAGACGCTCGACCGGCTGGAAGCGAACAACGGCGTGCTGCTGCGCTACTGCGATGCCCAGGGCGATATCACGCCGGAGGCCAATCCCAACGGTTCGCGGCGTAATATCGCCGGAATCGTCAACATGAAGCGCAATGTTGCCGCGATGATGCCGCACCCGGAGCGCTGTACCGAGGCGATCCTTGGCGGCGAAGACGGGCGGCTGATCTTTGGTTCGATGATCGCCGCGCTGACCGAGCGCCAGGTGGTCGCCAGTTAGTATCCACGGAGGAAATATGTCCGCTACGCACGACGTTTCGCAGACATCAACGGGGATGCCGCAATCGCTGGCGGAGGCCGAAGCCGCCTTCCGCCGTGAGACGCCCGCGTATGAGACGACCAGCCATCTGGACGAGCTACGCGCCACTGAGTATGGCCGACTCGACCAGTCGGGACAGGTCTATCTGGACTACACCGGCGGCGGCCTCTATGCCGAGTCGCAAATAAGCGCCCATATGGACCTGCTGCGCGCGGGCGTCTTTGGCAATCCGCACTCCAGCAACCCGACCTCGATGGCGTCCACCCATCACGTCGAGGCGACGCGCGCGGCCATCCTCGCCTTCTTCAACGCCGCGCCCGACGAGTATGAGGTGATCTTCGCCACCAACGCCAGCGGGGCGCTCAAGCTGGTCGGCGAGTCGTACCCCTTCGAGGCAGGCGACCGCTATCTGCTGACCTTCGACAACCACAACTCGGTCAACGGTATCCGCGAATATGCCAGCGCCGCCGGGGCAAGCGTCACCTATACGCCCGTGTTGCCGCCCGATATGCGCATCGACGCCGAGGCGCTCAGCGCGCATCTGGCTGAGGCGCGTCCTGACGGTCACAATCTGTTCGCCTACCCGGCGCAGTCGAATTTCTCCGGCGTGCAGCACGCGCTGGACTGGATTCCGCAGGCGCAGGCGCAGGGCTGGGACGTGCTGCTGGACGCGGCGGCGTTCGTGCCGAGCAACACGCTCGATCTCAGCCAGTGGCATCCCGACTTCGTACCGATCTCGTTCTACAAGATGTTTGGCTACCCGACCGGCGTCGGCTGCCTGCTGGCGCGCAAATCGGCGCTGGCGAAGCTGCGGCGGCCGTGGTTCGCGGGTGGCACTATCACCGTGGCCTCGGTGCAGGGCGACAAGTATTACTTCGCCGACGGCCCGGAGGCCTTCGAGGACGGCACGCTCAACTATCTCGCGCTGCCCGCGGTGGAGATCGGCCTGCGCCACATCCAGCAGGTTGGCGTGGAGATGATTCACACCCGCGTGATGTGCCTGACCAGCTGGCTGCTGCGCGAACTGACCGCGCTTGCCCATCCGACGGGCGTGCCGCTGGTGAGCGTCTATGGCCCGATGGACGCTGAGCTGCGCGGAGGGACAGTGACGCTCAACTTCTATGACCGCGACGGCCACTTCATCGATCATCGGCTGGTAGAGCGGCGGGCGAACGCGGCGCGTATCTCGCTGCGGACGGGCTGCTTCTGCAATCCGGGCGATGGCGAGCTGGCGCTGGGCATCTCGGCGGACGAGCTGACCTCATGCTTCGTGCGCCACGACCGGCTGACGCTCGACGAGTTTCGCCGCTGCATCGACGACAAGAGCACGGGCGCGGTGCGCATCTCCGTGGGGCTGGCGACGACCTTCGCCGATGTCTATACCTGCATCGCCTTCGCGCGCACCTTCCTCGATAAGACGGTGACGCAGTTGCTGGATGAGGTGTGATGGCGGACCTCTCCCCCTACCCCCTCCCCTATGAGGGGAGGGGCCGCAGTCCGGGATGTTCTCAAGCTATTTGCGAATGAGGCAGTTCAATGCGTCCGACGTATAAACGATCACCCGAACCGGAAATCGCCCTTACCGAACATGATATCGAGGCGAACGGGCTGCGCATCCACTATGTAGAGGCAGGCGCGGGCGAGCCGCTCTTGCTGCTGCATGGCGG
>JAICKD010000806.1 GCA_025928125.1 Ktedonobacterales bacterium | reverse complement strand
CGCCCACGATCGCGGACTGAACATTCCCGCTTCAGCATGCCGCAGAAGATGCCGGGGTACATTCTCGCCAAACGCTTGTAGCATCTCTTGCACGTCGTCGTAGTCGCCAATATCCATGACCTGGGCGATGATGCGTTCAGGGTATTGAAGCGCCTCAGCGGGCGTCTTCCACCAGATGTACCGAGCCGCCCAGAATGACAGCAGTCGCTGCTGTTCCGGGTTCAACTTCCCTGATAATGCCTGGTCTGATGCGCCTGTCTTCATGCCTGCTCCGCTGGCTAACTGTCGAGCTGTGTGGTTTTACTTATAGTATACCCCGATTGTTGGTTTATCACACATGGAGCGGAGCCGCAAAGCCAGTCTCTACCCGCGCTGGCGATACTTACTTACGCGGGCCAGCTCGCGCTCGGCGTCACGTTTGGCGATGGCCTCGCGCTTGTCATATTGCTTCTTGCCGCGACAGAGACCCAGCTCGACCTTGAGCCGGTTGCCTTTGAAATACATCTTCAGCGGCACCAGCGTCTGGCCCTTCGCCTGCACGCGCATCTCCAGCCGGGCGATCTCCTTGCGATGCAGCAGCAGCCGACGCGACCGCAGCGGGTCGTGGTTTGCCCATGTGCCATGTTCGTATTCGGCGATGTGCGCGCCTTCGAGCCAGACCTCGTCGTCCTTGATACGCGCATATGCCCCGCGCAGATTGACATGCCCCGCGCGCGCCGACTTCACCTCCGTGCCGGTCAGCGCGATGCCCGCCTCGATAGTCTCATCCACGAAATACTCATGATAGGCCTGGCGATTCACCGTCACCATCTCAAAATTGCTCGATGTATCAGGCATTGCTCAACTCAACTTTTCTTTCGCATAGCTCATCCACAGCGGCGCCGCAATCATCTGTTGCGCTATAGTCTGGATTGCATAAGACAGACAGGATCATCGTGGTTCCAGCGACGCCCGCACGCACGAGAACCACCCTATCTTATCCCGCCATGCGCTCGCTCGCAAGCCAGAGTAGCGTGGATGGCTCGTCAGGATCAGGCTATGTTCTATCGGCTCGGTCTCGCCACGGTGCGCTGGCGCCTCTGGATTATCGCCGCCTGGGCGCTGGTTGTGCTGGCAGCGCTCCCCTTCGCGCCACGCGCCGCCGAGGCGCTCGCCCCCGGCGGATTCGGCAGCCCGGATATGGAGTCGCAGCAGGCGGTGACCGCCCTGGAACAGGGACTGCACACCAGCTTCACCAGCGTACTCGTCATCTTCTCCAGCAATACGCTGACCGCCGATGATCCGCGCTTTCAGGCCGAGGCGACCGCCGCCGTGGCGAAGCTCCAGACGTGGAGCGAGGTGACGCGCGTCGTGCCGTTCACCGTCGCGCCGTCACAGGTCTCCAAAGACCGCCATGCCGCCTATACCGCCGTCTTCATCCGCTCCGACGCCGACCACGCGCCCGAGGTGCTGCCAGCGTTTCGCGCCAGGCTCGTCACCCCACCGAACCTGGAAATGACCGTGGGCGGCGGGCCGGTCTTCTACGCCGATATCCAGTCCGTCAGCGAGGCCGATCTGCGCCGGGCCGAGCTGCTCGCCTTCCCGTTCGCGCTGCTGGCGCTGCTACTCGTCTTCCGCTCGGTGATCGCAGCGGGACTGCCCGCCGCCGTCGGAGGATGTAGCGTCGTCCTCTCGCTGGCGCTGCTCTACCTGCTGGCGACGGCGACACCCGTCTCGATCTTCGCGCTCAACATCACCACCCTCTTTGGCCTCGGCCTCGGCGTAGACTACTCCCTCTTCATGGTCAGCCGCTTCCGCGAGGAGCTGGCGCAGGGACGCGAGATTAACGACGCGGTGGGCCGGACGATGGCGACCGCCGGGCGCTCGGTCTTCTTCTCCGGCCTCGCCGTCTCGATTGGCCTGCTGGGGCTGGT
>JAICKD010000070.1 GCA_025928125.1 Ktedonobacterales bacterium | reverse complement strand
TGTCGGGGTCTACACGATGTGGCTCAAGCGGACGACACCGCAGAACATCGTGATTGGCGGGGCGGCGGGCGCGGTGCCGGTGCTGGTCGGCTGGGCCGCTTCCACGGGGCGCGTGGGACTGCCCGCGCTGTGCATGTTCTTGATCATCTTCTTGTGGACGCCGCCGCATTTTTGGGCGCTCTCGCTGGTGTTGCGCAAGGACTACGAGCGGGCAGGCGTCCCCATGCTGCCGGTGGTGCGAGGCGACACCGAGACGCGCAAGCAGATCATGATTTACATGGTGGCGCTGCTGCTTGGCTCGCTGACGCTGGTCGCCATCGGGACGCTGGGGTGGTTCTATCTGGCGGTGGCGTTGCTTTCTGGCGGGGCGCTGCTCTACTATGCTATTCGTCTGATGCGTACCCGCTCATTGGCCGACGCGCGCGCATTCTTCTGGTTCTCGAACTACTATCTCGCGCTGCTCTTTGCCGCGATGGTGATCGATCATCTCTGGCATTGATCATCTGAACACAGATAGCACGCTGGTCGATCTCACCAAGGCGAACAACCCATGCTGCAGAACATCCGTGCGGTGGTGATGCCGAATGGCAAACCCAGTTTTCGCGGCTTCGTCATCACCGCACTGGTTCCGGCAATTCTGGTGACCGTGCTGGTGATACGCATCATTCAGGCGAATAGCCTGGTGACGAGCAGACCACCAGGGGTCACCAACCCCAACGCCGCGCCCGACTTCACCGTCAGCATCTGGAACGGCGCGGCGGGCCAGCGCATTCATCTGGCGGCGCTCCACGGCAAACCGGTTGTGCTGAACTTCTGGGCGTCATGGTGCGAGCCATGCCAGTCCGAGGCGCCCATACTCTCGGCGGCGGCCAAAACCTACGCCGCGCAGGGTGTCGTCTTCATCGGCATCGCCTATCAGACGCCAGTGAAGGATGGGCAGGCGTTCATCAAGCAGCACGGCATCAGCTATCCGTGCGGCCCCGACCCTGAGGGCGACATCGTCACCAACTTTGGCATCACCGGCATACCCCAGACGATACTGATTGACCGCTCCGGCATCATCGTGAAACGCTTCCCCGGCCAGATTACCGCAGCCACCTTCGATCCGGCGATGCGGGCGCTGGTGAAGGGCGAGCCACAGCCCGCCACGACACCCACGCCTATAGCTACGCCAACGCCGCTCTCATCCTGAGGTGGAGGATGGTCGTACTGTTCGCCGTTAAAGGTCAGCGTACGGACGTGATTCTGAGAGACGCCTGAACCTGGCGCAAAACCTCGGCATACGCAAAGCTGTGCGGGGTTGTCGTGTCGATTTCGATGACCTGACGGCCAATGGCAAGCGGAGCCAGCTGCCCGCCTAGCAGTCTCGCCTCGTTGTGTTCGAGCCACTCCCGGTCCAGATGGCCGCGGTGGCGCTCGCCAGAGGCCATGCGAGCAAGAAAGCGCTGCATCAGCGCCTGACCATCCGCCTTGCAGAGAATCTCCAGCGGATCAAAATCATGGCGCTCTCGCAGGCGCAGAAACTCGGCGCGCCGCACATCGGGGCGGCCAAAGAAGCCCTCGACGATCACCGAACGGCCCGCCGCCAGCACCGACCCCGCTACATCGTAGAGCAGTGCGTAGGCCACGGCGCCCAACCCAGGAGGCAGCCCGGCAGTGGAGGATTCCAGCGCATCGTAGAGCGTCTCGTACAGCCCGTCGCGTGAGAAGGCCGGAAGCCCCAGATCGGCGGTGAGTCGTCCCGCCAGGGTTGTCTTGCCGGTTCCGGGCAGGCCATTGACAATGATGAGCAATGGCTTACTGGTCATGATGCACTCGCTATTCTCATGAAGATGAGAAAGCCTCTCCAGCGTGTGGAGAGGCTACTACGGAATGCCATGCGGACTGCTAGCCCGCGGGATTGATCGGAGGCTGATCGCCTGATGCGCCCGAGGCAGGCGGAACGCTACGCGCAGGCGGAGTCGTCTGTGTCGGTGTGCTGGTGGGCGGTGGTAGTGGCCCAGAGTCGCTCGCGGTCGCCTCGGGCAGATGGCGGGCATCCTGCTCAGGCGGATAGCCCATGCGCGTCCGATAGTAGTCCGCACGCATCTGGTAGCGTTGCGCGCGCCGCCCGTCTAAACGGCGGCGGTCATGATTTCCCCACCATCCGCCACCTATGCCGATCAGCGGGAAGATCATCCACCAATATGCGCCACCCGAAACGATCATAATCGTCACGAAGATAGCGGCCACCATCGCCATCCCGGCTATGGCGACCGCCGGATTAGTTCCAGCCACCACACCGCCAGACTGTTGTTGCGGGACTACGGCATTGCCATTGTCCTGCACCTTCGCCTTGGCGTGTTTTTCCGCCGCGCGCCTTTCGGCGTAGGAGTCGACCAGCGACTCATCCATTTCAGGCGAGAGATCGCGTCCCGCGGCGATCATCGCCCGCAGCTCAGCGCGTTCATCATCACTCATCTGTGACTTTTCCGGTGTGTTTGCCATATCCTCTGCTCCTCGAGCCGAGCGCCGATAGCCTGGCGGCGGGGCGATAAATCCGTTCTCGCTCCATAGTATACGTCCAGCAGACGACAAAGTGATGTGACGAAGGAAATGTCTCGTCTATGACTTTTGTCGTATCTCGATATATCGAATATATACTATTTCGAGCGCATTCCGCCAGCGGACATATCTCCCCTCTTGCCGGGTGACGCCATCGCCTGTTAGACTGGCGGCACGTGCCTTCATGTGGTGGGCATACGGTTCGCGCACTCCAACGATAGTGAAGTGATATTCGCCATGAGTTCAACTCCCCCCATCGGCCAGCCTGCTCCTATAACGCCCGCCGCCCCTGTGACTCCCGCCGTCCCCGCTCGCCAACGCAGGGTTGGCCGTATCGTTTTCCGCGTGTTGCTCGGCTTGGCTATTACCGTAGTCATACTGGCGGCGCTTGCCGGGACCACGTCGGTCTGGTTTGTCCAGCGGACGCTACCACAGACGACTGGCACGCTGAGTGTCAAAGGGCTGGACAGTAAGGTCTCGGTGCTGCGCGATTCGTGGGGGGTTCCACATATCACCGGCGACGATGTGCATGATGTCGCCTTTGCCGAAGGCTACGTCACCGCGCAGGACCGGCTCTTCCAGATGGAGTTCAACCGACGGGTCGCGCAGGGACGGCTGGCAGAGATGTTCGGCGCAGGTGAGGATGACAGCATTCTCGATACTGACATTCTGCTGCGCACGCTCGATCTCTACAGTGCGGCCCGCTACGAGGAGGCGAACCTCGACGCCCGCACGTTGCAAATGTTGACCGCGTATTCGGATGGCGTCAATGCGTTCCTGGAGGGCCACCAGAACAGTCTGCCGCTGGAGTTCACGATCCTTGGCGTCACGCCGCAGAAATGGACCCCGCTGGATAGCCTGGCGTATGGGCGCGTGGTGGCGCTCTCGCTCGATAGCACCTGGGGTACCAAATATACGCGCGCGATGGTCACCAACAAGGTCGGCCCGCTCATCGCATCAGCGCTCTTCCCGCAGTATCCGTCCGCCAACCCAACGCTGTTCGCCAGCCCGGGAACCGCCGCGCCACCACAGGAGTCCGGTGCGAGCAGCAAGGCAACCGCGCCTGAGGCGGTCGAGGAGACGGTGGCGCTCTCACCCAATCTGCTCAAGGGAACTGTGTTCCTGCGCCAGATTCTCGGCGATGTCCGCGACGCGCTTGGCAGCAACGACTGGGTGGTGGACGGCACGCATACGACCACCGGCAAGCCGCTGCTGGCGAACGATCCCCACCTGGGTATTAACATGCCGTCCGTCTGGTATGAGGTCGCGCTGCGTGGCGGCGGGCTGGACGAGATCGGCTTCACCTTCCCCGGTGAGCCGGGCATCGTGATTGGCCACAATGACTATATCGCCTGGGGCGTGACCAATGTCGGCGCCGACAACACCGACCTCTATCTCGAAAATCTCGACCCGACCAGCCACCCCGGCCAGTATCTCTATGACCGCGCCTGGGAGCCGTTGCAGACGCGCCAGCAGGTCATCCACATCCGTGGCGGCGGCAGCAAGACCATCACGATCAGCAGCACCATCCACGGGCCGATCATCAACAGCGGGCTAGACGACCTGAAGAAGTATCCGCCGGTCTCGCTGAAGTGGACGGCGCTCCAGCCCACCTACAGCTTCCGGGGATTCTTCCAGCTCAACTTCGCGCGCAACTGGTATGAGTTCCTCGGCGCCATCGCGAACATCTCGATCAGCCAGAACTTCGTCTACGCCGACATCTACGGCAACATCGGCTATCGTATGTCGGGCGTGCTGCCGATCCGTCCCGCGGCTAACGGGCTGCTGCCGGTCGCTGGCAGCGCCTCGGACCATGACTGGCAGGGCGTCGTCCCGCAGAATGAGATGCCGACGCTCTACAATCCCAATACGCACCTGATCGCGACCGCCAACAACCGCATCGTGCCGAGCGATTACCCGGTCTACGTCACCAACGACTGGGACTGCGGCTATCGCGCGCGGCGCATCGACGACCTGCTGACGAGCAAGGACAAGCTGAGTGTAAACGATATCGAACAGATTCAGAACGATGTCTATTCGATTCCAGCCAGCCAGCTTGTACCCTCGTTCATCCAGGCAGGCCAGGCAGCGGGCGGTGACGCGGCGAAGGCGGCGGACCTGCTGCAAAACTGGGGCTTCACGATGACCCGCAATAGCACGGCGGCGACGGTCTACGAAGTGGCGGCTGGCACATTGCTGCGCGAGACCGTCGAGCCGCTGTTGGGCAAAGACCTCTACGGCATCTTCCAGAGCAATGCCACGCCAAGCTGTCTCTTCACGACGCTGGTGAACAGCCTGAGCCATCCGGCGCCGCTCTTCGCAAGCGACCAGGTGCGCGACGCCGCGATTGGCAAGGCGCTTGCCGACACAGTACACTCACTCCGGGCGCAGTTTGGCGACGACACCGGCAAGTGGCAGTGGGGCGCATTGCACACGGCCCACTTCGAGCATCCGCTGGCCACCGTCAGCCCGCTCAACCTGATCTTCGACGTTGCGCCTGTGGCCCGCCCCGGCGACAGCACGACAGTCGACGTCGGTGGTGACGGGCGCTTCAGTGATGACCCGGCGAACTATAACCAGCGCTCGGTCCCTTCGATGCGCCAGATTATCGACCTCTCGAACTTCGATAATTCCGTCTGGGTGACGACAACCGGTGAGTCGGGCCAGCCATTCTCGGCGCACTATAGCGATCTCGTGCCGCTGTGGGACCAGGGCCACTATCAGAAGATGCTGTTTACGGCCTCGGCCATCGCGAAAGACAATCAGGCGTTGCTCATCATGCAGCCGGAGAAGTAGGGGTATCCCAGAACCCCTCCCCCTACCCCCTCCCCTTGTAGGGGAGGGGGTAGGCGACCAACGCGGCGCACGGCCAGGATAGGTCTGGCCCTCTAACACTCATGTGCGATCATGTGAGGAGAGCCGACGATGAGATCCACGTTCTCTGTTACCAATCCGCCAACCTGGCCGTAAACGCCGATTGAGTAAAGGCTTCCATAAGCCAGGAGGCCGACATGCTGAGCGAGCGGCTAGCGCGTAGCCACCCCGAACGCGTCTGGGAGGGACTGCGTCGGCGTGGGTCCGCGCTGGAGACCTACGACGCGCGGGAGCGCTGGCTGGCGCTGGACGCCGAGCGCCGGGCGCTGGCGAGCGAGCATGATACGCTGGCTGCCAGCAAAAGCGAGCCAGGGGCGCTGAGACACATGCGGGCGCGGCTCAAGGCGCTCGAAGAGGAGCAGCGTGGCCTGCTGGCGCGTATCCCCAACCTGCCCCGCGATGACGTTCCCGAAGGCCACAACGCATCAGGCAATGTCGAGCTACGGCGCTGGGGAACGCCGCCAGTCTTCGATTTTACCCCAAAGCGTCACGACGAGCTAGCTACCGCGCTGGGCATCCTCGATCTGCCACGGGCGACGAAGTTGGCTGGCCCGCGCTTCCCGCTGCTCGTAGGTGACGGCGCGCGGCTGCTGCGGGCGCTGGCGATGCTATTCCTCGATATGCATCGCGAACGTGGCTACGTCGAGATTGCACCGCCGCACCTGCTCCGAACGACCATTCTGGAAGGCACTGGCCATCTGCCGCGCTACGCCGACGATCTCTATCAACTCCCGGCGGACGCGCTGGCGCTCAGCCCGACGGCCGAGACGCAACTGGTGGCGCTCCACGCCGATGAGACGCTTGCCGAAGAGGCGCTGCCGCTGGCCTACACCGCCTGCACGCCCGCATTCCGGCGCGAGGCAGGCTCGGCTGGCGCGCGTGAACGCGGGCTGATTCGCCAGCACCAGTTCGACAAGGTGGAGTTGGTGCGCATCGCGACGCCCGAGACGGCGGATGCCGCATTTGCGACGCTGCTGGCTGACGCGGAGGAGACGCTCCGGCGATTGGCGCTGCCGTATCGTGTGGTGGCGCTCTGCGCGGGCGAACTCCCCTTCGCGGCGGAACGGACGATTGATCTTGAGGTGTGGATGCCAGGCGAGGGCCGCTACGTGGAGATCTCGTCGGTGAGCGACTGCGGCATATTCCAGGCGCGCGGGCTGCATCTGCGCTACCGTCCAAAAGGCGGCGGACGGCCTCGCTATCCTCACACGCTCAACGGTTCGGCACTGGCGCTAGGCCGCACGCTGGCGGCGGTGCTGGAGAACGGGCAGCGCGCCGATGGCTCGGTGGCACTGCCAACAGCCCTACGTGCATTTATGGGTATGGAGGCGTTGGCGCACTGAAATTGCACAGATCACGGCTAGGCCGAAGATAACCAGGTGTCCATCTAGTTACAGGCGCCCGGCGATACGCCACGAGACATCCTCATCCATCAGCAATTTCATGGCGTGGCTGATGCGCTCATCACGTCGGCTGCGTACGCGAGCGCGCTAACAATCTGCTCCCGCGTCAGGTGAGGGTAGTCATCAAGCAGGTCTTCGATAGTCCAGCCATCGCGGATTTTTTCCAATATAAGCTGCACTGAGATTCGAGTACCGGCGATGATTGGCTTACCAGCAAGAATATCAAGAATATTCGGATCAGCAATTATCCTGGCTGACGTTTGATGATTAGTCATAGAAGAACCCTCGACGCAACATTGAACGTGTAACCGCTCCATCACACTCCCTCACAGTATGCCACATTGTCCCCTGCCACAGTAGCGAACAGAGATCAGGAGGAATGGCCCATTCGCTTGCCATATTCGGAGCGCTCAGGCAGGATAGACCTCTATGCGTGAGCAGACAACGCGCAGGAACGCGCGTTTAGCGAGAGAGAGGCGCATGAAGGATCAGCAACTGAAGCGCGTGGGCCATGTGCTCAAGACGCTACCTCATGGATTGAAACGCGTGCGGAACTGGACACAGCGGCAGGTGAAGAGCAAGAATATGCTCCGAGGATGGATCAGTTGGTCGCTATTGGTAATAGTTGTCTCCGGCAGCTTGCTTGCCATCTCCTCGACCCATCTGGCAAACTTACAGAACGCCATCAGCGGCGGCGCTCCACTATCCTCCGCGCATGGCGTTTCGAGCGGGGCAATCTCTGGCAGCGATCCACTCGCGCCCATGGCGTTGACGCAATACGTCAATCCCCTCGTCGGCAGCGACTGGGCTGGGCGCAGCTTCGGCTACGGCGGCAGTGGCGGCCAGACATTCCCCGGCGCGACGCTGCCCTTTGGCATGGCGCAGTTTAGTCCCGACACCGGGCCGACACCCTCGTGGGCGCTCGACCCTAGCGGCTATACCTACAGCGACCATCGCATCGAGCGTTTCAGCATGACGCACATCGACGGCGCGGGCTGCAATGTGTCTGGCGATATCCCCTTCATGCCAACCACCCAAGCGCTGGTCTCCGCGCCACCCGCCAGCGGCGAACGCTACAGCGCAACCTTTAGCCACAGCCACGAGACCGCCGAGCCAGGGTACTACAGCGTCCTGCTGGGCAATGGGATCAACGTCGAACTGACGACCACGCTACGCAGCGGCTTTGCGCGCATCCAGTATCCAAAGGGCCAGCGGCAGACACTGCTCATCGAGACGGGTACGGATATCCAGACGGTTTATGATGCGCAGGCGCAGGTTGTCGGCCCGAACGAGGTGGCTGGCTGGGTCAAGGGCGGCCACTTCTGCAATGTGCTCTCGTCCACCTATACCATCTATTTCGTGGCGCAATTCAGCCGACCGGCGAGCGCGTTCGGCGCGTGGCACGGCAACGTGACGCCCGGAGCGCGGCAGGCGCGTGGATCGCAGAGCGGGCTATACCTGGATTTTCCACCCGCCTCCGGGAACGAATTGCTCCTCAAGGTCGGGCTGTCGTATGTCAGCGTCGCGAACGCGCGGGCGAATCTGGCGGCGGAGAATCCTGGCTGGGACTTCGATGCGATGCGCGCCGCCGCGCATGACACTTGGAATGCGATGCTGAATCAGATTCAGGTCTCCGGCGGCGCATCCACCGACATGCGCACCTTCTACACCGCGCTCTACCACGCGCTCCTCCAGCCCAACACCTTCAGCGATGTCAACAGCCAGTATCGCGGCTTCGATCAGCGCGTCCACCCGGATACCAGCCACACGCAGTACGCCAACTTCTCGGGCTGGGACATCTACCGCACGCAGATACCCCTGATCGCGATGATTGCGCCGAAACAGGTGAGTGACATGATGCAGTCGCTTGTGGTGGACGCGCAGGAGGGCGGTGGCCTGCCGCGCTGGTCGCTGGCGAATATTGACACCGGCCTAATGGTGGGCGATCCCGCCGCAGCGATTCTCGCCGAAGGGCTGGCGTTTGGCGCCGATGCCTTCGATACGGAGGCGGCGTTGCGCGTGCTGGTGCGTGGCGCTACCCGCCCAGGCGTTGGGGCGCCAGGAGCGCAGGAGCGACCTGGCCTCGCGCAATATCTGCGCATGGGCTATGTCCCACTTGGCGCGCATGTCGGCGCGCCGACGGCGACATCGCTCGAATACTATACCGCGGACTACGCGATTGCCTGCTTCGCCGCGCGCGTCGGCGATACCGCCACGGCGCAGACCTTCGCCGCCAGGGCGTCGCGGTGGTCGCGCCTCTTCAACCCCGCGACCGGCTTCATTCAGCCGCGCACCGCCGATGGCGCATTCGTCGGCAACGACGCGAGCACGGACGGCTTCATCGAAGGCACCGCCAGCCAGTACACCTGGATGATCCCCTTCGATGCTGGCGGTCTCATCACGCGGATGGGTGGACGCGCGCATGCCGAACAGCGGCTGGATGCGTATCTCGCGAAGATCAATTCCGGGCCGCGCGAAACTCAGGCGTGGATGGGCAATGAGGTATCATTCGGCGCCCCCTGGCTGTATGACTACGTTGGCGCTCCCTGGAAGACACAGGCGGCGGTTCGTCGCGTCATGAATGCGCTGTTCAAGAATTCGCCCACTGGCCTGCCGGGCAACGACGATCTGGGTACGATGTCGGCATGGTATGTCTGGGCCGCGCTCGGCCT
>JAICKD010000611.1 GCA_025928125.1 Ktedonobacterales bacterium | reverse complement strand
AGTGGCTATGGCCAGCAGCCCGGACAACCGGGACAGTACGCGCCTCCAACCTATCCGCCGACACAGGGTGCTTCACCCTACGGCTATCCGCAACAGCAGCCGCCCGCGCCGAAAAAGAGTCGGACGGGGCTGATCGTTGGCATTGTCGTGGCGGTGGTCGTGCTCCTGGCCGCGTGTACCGGGATCTCCATCTTTGCCATCAACGCGTTGGGAACGGCGGCCACCTCAACGGGGACGCCGGGCGCATCCGCTACCGCGACGCCAGCGGAGACGGTGGTCTACCAGAACACGTTCAAGTCCACCGCCGAGGATTGGGCGCAGGATGATAACTGCCAGTCGAAGAGTGACGGCTACCATATTGCCGATGGCTTCATCTGTTACGCGCCGATTGGCAATCAGTCCGACGTCAATGTGACTGTGAACGTGCAACAGGTGAGCGGCCCGACCACCACCGGCTATGGGATTGCCTTCAGGCGTGTCAGCGCGGGGAACTTCTACGAATTCCTGATCGACAGCAACGGCAAGTGGTTCTTCGACAAGTGCGTCGATAGCACCTGCACCACAGTCGTCGACTTCACCGCCAATGCGGCGATCAAGGGTGGCCTGAACACTCCAAATACGCTGAAGGTCGCGGCGAAGGGGTCGCACTTCGAGTTCTTCGTCAACGGCACATCGGTTGGTTCCCAGGACGACACGACCTTTACGTCTGGCATAGTCGGGATCGAGAGCGGCGATCACGTTGATTGCGCCTTCACCGATCTGGTCATCACTCGCCCGAATTAATCGCACATCCCATGACGACAAACGGCTGCTGGCCCGGCGTGAAGACCAGGCCAGGATGGAGATAGCGCCAGCCGTTACGCTCGTAGAGCCGCCGCGCGCCCGCGTTCGCTACTTCGGTCGAGAGGAGCGCGCGCGGGCAGGGCTGGCTCGCGAGCAGCGTCTCCAGGAGCGCCGCGCCGATGCCCCGATTGCGATACGCCGAGCGCACCGCCAGATCGACCAGTACCCAGGCGTCCTGGAGCGCGGGGTGGTCGGCGCCGATCTCCACCGCGACGCGGTCGTGCCACCACTGTCCCGGTAGCGACCGCGTGCCAAAGCCCATCCCCGCCACATGCGCGCCAGTCAGGGCAACGTAGCCGCGCCAATCGGGCAGCGTGTTGGCATAGCGTGCGATAAACGCGCGAATCGCGTTCTCTTCACCACCAAACGCCTCCCGATAGATGCGTATGACCTCATCGAAATACGGGGAGGCGGCATCGAATGGTTCGAGTGTATATCCGCTTGTTATAGATATGAACCCTCTCATGAAGCGTGTAGTCAGCGCTCGTTTTCCGCAATGGTGAGCGACATAGGGAAATAGATAGCGGATGATCTTAGCCATCATCAACCTGGCTATGCCCTTGTGGCGGCGCCACCAATGTGGTATGCTAGCAGTCAGGGCGGGGCTCGCTGGCGGATGCGCTGACGCACCCCGCCCAATGCTTTTGTGAGGACAATATTCCATGGAACTGACCTGGCTGGGGCATTCGTGCTTCCGCCTGCGAGGAAAAGACGCAACGCTCGTTACCGACCCACCCGCGCCCGCAACGGGTTACTCCATCGGTCGCCCCTCCGCCGACATCATCACCATCAGCCACGACCACCCCGGGCATAGCTATATCAAGGCGGTGAGCGGCGATGTGAAGAAGGTTGTCACGGGGCCAGGCGAATACGAGATTCAGCAGATTCTCATCACCGGTGTGGCGACCTGGCATGACCAGGAGCGCGGCACGGTGCATGGGCGCAATACCGCCTACCTCATCACGATGGACGATGTCCATATCTGCCATCTGGGTGATCTGGGCGATACCCTGAGTGATCGCGCGCTGGAGGCGCTCAAAGGCGCCGATGTTGTGCTGGTGCCGGTGGGCGGCGGATTCGCGCTGAACGCCGAGAAGGCCGCCGAGGTCATCACGCAGCTCGATCCACGGCTGATTATCCCGATGCATTACGCAACGCCCGCCTACAAGCCCAATGGCGCGGCGCTCGATCCGGTTGACAAGTTCTTACGCGAAATGGGGGTGGAAGCGGCCGAACCGCTTCCCAAACTTGTCGTCACGCCTGCGAGTCTCCCGGCAGAACCGCAGGTGGTCGTTCTGAACTACCGGGGAGGTTAACTGAAGATGAGGGGCCAGCTCCACAAAACGGAGGTGCTGGCCCCTCTCTCTATGTGGCGATTGCTCTTTCCGGCGTGCGATTGCCCGCAGAGGCCTATGTCGAACGTGCGATGAACAGGCGCCGGACGGACCCTTATTGTGCAGCGTTAGAAGCCTTTTTCCATTGGTTATCGCGAGTCTGGTGAATCTGGAGAGTCATGTCAGAGCGCGCACCGAGAGCAGCGCGCAAGGGAGCAGAGTGGTATGCCAAAGTTTCTTTTCGTCACGGGTGGGGTAGTATCGTCGGTTGGTAAGGGCATCACCGTTGCATCGCTGGGTCGTCTTTTCAAGAGCCGTGGGTTGTCGGTCGCCATCATGAAGCTGGACCCGTATATCAATGTGGATCCAGGCACGATGTCGCCGTATCAGCATGGCGAGGTCTTCGTCACCGATGATGGCGCGGAGACGGACCTCGACCTGGGCCACTACGAGCGCTTCACCGACGAGCCAGCCAGTCAGGCCAGCAACGTCACGACGGGCCAGGTCTATAACGCGGTCATCGGCAAAGAGCGCGCCGGAGGGTATCTCGGCGGGACCATACAGGTCGTTCCCCACATTACCAACGAGATCAAGCAGCGCATTCACACGCTGGCAGAGCAGACCAGCGCCGACGTAGTGATTGTGGAGGTCGGCGGCACGGTTGGCGATATCGAGAGCGAGCCGTTCCTCGAAGCGATCCGCCAGT
>JAICKD010000771.1 GCA_025928125.1 Ktedonobacterales bacterium | reverse complement strand
ATGCTCTCGCGCTGGGGACTGATGTTCTTCCTGCCGCTCGTCCCCGCACTGGAAGGCTTCCGGGGGGTCTTGCGTCCTGGTGGCTACCTGGCCGCCGCCGTCTGGGGCGCGCCGCAAGAGGTTCCGCTGATCAGCGCGAGTTGCGCCGCAATCATGGGACAGCTTGGTCAGCCACTGCCGCCACCCGACGCGCCCGGCCCCTTCAACCTCGCCGATGCGGGCAAACTGGCGCAGAGCCTTGCCGACGCTGGATTCCGCAACGTAGAGACCGAGTCGCAGACGATGAGCGTCACGTTTCCTTCAGCGGACGTGTTCGTGCGTTTTCAGCGGGCCACCAACATGCTCGTCAAGACAGTGATTGAGCAGCAGCCCGAGGACCAGCAGGCGGCGCTCTGGCAGACCGTCGCTCAGGTCGGCGCGCGCATGGCGAACCCCGATGGCAGCATCACGCTGCACAACCGCTGCATCTGCGTCTCCGGTCAGGCATAGCCTCCAGAACCTCTCCCGGCCTATCGGCCACCCTCCCCTAAAAGGGGAGGGACTAGGCGCCGGTTGGCGACAGAAGTTCTCTGCCTCTGTCTCCCCTCTCCTCGTAGGAGAGGGGCCGGGGGTGAGGTCTACTCTCCGACGATGGCTGGCTCGCGCTCGGCCACCTCTTCGCCACGAGCCTTGGCTTTCTTCGCCGCCTGCACCGCCGGGTCGCGCCCGACGAACAGCGCCAGGATGGCACAGACACCGCAGGCAATCATGACGAACATGAATGTGTCGTTCAGGCCAAGGGTGGTCGCGTGCTGTACGACACAGGCCTGGATTGCGGGCATATGCGCCGCCAGATCCTGCGGCGTCGGAACCGTCACCCCAGCCGCTTTGATACAGGCGGCGGCGATACCTGTGGGCGGGCGCTGCTGGAAGGCGGCGGCGATATCGTTGCCATGGCTCGTCGCGCTCTGCGTCAGATATGCTGTCAGAACCGCCACGCCGAGCGCAGAAGCCACCTGCCGCGTCACGTTCACCAGCGACGAGGCGCGCGCCATCGCCCGGTTGCTCACCACCGAGAGCGCCAGCGTCTGCAATGGGATGTTGATGAATCCCAGGCCCAGCCCGCGCAGAATCAGGTAGCCCTGGAGCGATTGCCCGGTCGTAGTCACGTCCATATGGGCAAAGCCCCACGTACCCACCGTTACCAGCACAAAGCCGAGAACGGCCATGATGCGCGGCCCGACACGGTTATAGAGCGCGCCCGCGACAATGGTGGCTGCCGCGGCGGCAAGTCCCTGCGAGATCAGAATCTCGCCCGCCGAGAGCGGCGTCAGCCCCTGCACCTGCTCGAAGAAGTAGGGCAGCAGGAAGAGACTGCCGAAGAGGAACGCGCCCAGCGCCCACATCAGCACATTCGAGATGGTGAAGGTGTAGTTCTTGAAGAGCCGCATATCCATCACCGGATCATTCGAGCGCAACTCGACGAGCACGAAGGCGATCAGCAACGCGGCGCCGATGGCGAGATAAATCTGGACAGTATGGTCGCCCAGCCCATGCGGGCCAGCCTGGGTGATGCCATAGACAAGCGTGGTGAAGCCGCCCATCGCCAGCACCAGGCCGAGCAGGTCGAAGCGATTGCTGGCGGCTGGAGATTCGCCCATCGCAGCGCTATCCGCCGCGCGCCCACGCAGGAAGAGCGCCGCCAGGGTAAAGGCGACGACGCCAATCGGCAGGTTGATCGTGAAGATCGCGTGCCAGTCAAATGTGGTCGTCAGATAGCCGCCGATGGTCGGACCAAAGGCGGGGGCCAGCAGAATCGGCACGCCAATCACCGCCGAGGCTGGGCCACGCTCCGTCGGCGGGAAGACGCGGTAGATGATCGCGAAGGCCGTCGGGAAGAGCGCGCCACCGCCCACGCCCTGCAAGACGCGGAAGGCGATCAGTGCGGTATGGGTCGGCGCGATGGCGCAGAGGGCGGATCCAATCGTGAAGATCGCCAGCGCGCTTAGAAAGACCGTCTTGGTGCCGATTCGGTCGGCAAGGTAGCCGGTCACCGGAATGACGGCCGCCTGCGCCAGAAAGTAAGCGGTGGCGACCCAGGTGATGGTTCCAAAGTCGGTATGGAAGGCAT
>JAICKD010000510.1 GCA_025928125.1 Ktedonobacterales bacterium | reverse complement strand
GCTCAATATGGCCGAGATCGAGATCAGCCTCGTCAGTCGCGGCTGTCTGGCGTGCGGGGTTCCGACCACCCAGGAGGTGGCCGCGCGGGTGGCCGCGCTCACCCGTGAGCGTAACGCCGCCCACGCCACCATCCAGTGGCGTTTCTCGGTGCTCGATGCCCGTACCAAGTTGCATAAGCTCTATCCTGAACCACTCAGACCGCTAAACACTCTGGACTGAGTAGTAGGCGCGGATTTATCCGCCAGTCTCTGGTTGCGCTATACTTTGGGCATAGCGTCTCCATCGCGGCGGACGCGGGCATTCTGTGCCATATAGGGCAGCAAAGGAGCATCACCCACCATGCCTCAGCAGTATATTCTCGTCGAGCGCGAGGAGCCGATTGCCACCGCCATCATCAACCGTCCTGACAAACTCAACGCGCTCAACTGGGATCTCATCGCTGAACTGGCCGCCGAACTGGAAAAGCTGGACGCCGACGACGCGATTGGCTGTATTGTCCTGACCGGGGCGGGCGACCGCGCCTTCGCCGCCGGAGCCGATATCGCCGAAATGTCCGATGCCAGCACCATGCGTATGGCGACCGGCTCCTTCGAGAATTGGGATCGCATCCGCCGCATCCACAAGCCAATCATTGCGGCGGTCGGCGGGTTCGCCCTCGGGGGCGGCAACGAGCTTGCCATGCACGCCGACATTATCATTGCCAGCGAGAAGGCGAAGTTCGGCCAGCCCGAGATTCAGTTGGGCATCATGCCCGGCGCGGGCGGCACGCAGCGGCTGGCGCACACGGTGGGCAAATATAAGGCAATGGAGATGTGCCTGACCGGCGACCAGTTCACGGCGCAGGATATGCTCGCCGCCGGGCTGGTCAACAAGGTCGTGCCGGAGGGGCAGCACCTCGATGCGGCGAAGGAAATGGCGCGCAAGATTGCCAGCCGTGGTCCGCTGGCGGCGCGTATGACCAAAGAGGCGATCCTGATGGCCTTCGAGACACCGTTGCAGGTTGGCTTGCAATATGAGAAACGGCTCTTTGCTATGCTCTTCTCGACCGAAGATCAGAAGGAAGGCATGCGCGCCTTCATGGAGAAGCGCAAGGCTGAGTTCAAGGGTCGGTAGGATTATTCAAGTCGTTCGTGCCGTGTGCGGCGGATACACCTGAGGACGCGCAATGTCTGGGGTGGGCTAGCCGCAGGCTGAAGCCCTGCGGCTAATCCTGGCGGTGCGGGATGCCATTGAAGGCAGCATGCTTGCTCAATACAGGATTAGCCGTGGCTCTTCAGGCCACGGCATGTGGCCCACACGATCTTACGGCCCAATGAAGGCAAAATGCTGGCAAGCGGCAAGAGTGTTGCTCACGCGCCAATATCCCGGAAAGCGAGAGATACAATGGAAGACGCCGTCATCCTCAGCGCTGTTCGCACGCCGATTGGACGCTATGCGGGCGTCCTCAAAGATATGCGCCCAGACGACCTGGGTGCGCTCGTATTGGCTGAGGCGATCAGACGCGCGGGCGTACCCGCCGTGGCTATCGAGGACGTGGTGATGGGCTGCGCCAACCAGGCAGGCGAGGATAATCGCAACGTCGCGCGCATGTCGCTGCTGCTAGCCGGGCTGCCAACTGCGGTCGCCGGGCAAACGGTGAACCGGCTCTGCGGCTCCGGGTTGCAGGCGATCAACACCGCCGCGCATGCCATCCAGGCAGGCGAGGGCGAGGTATGGTTGGCGGGCGGCGTCGAGAGCATGACGCGCGCGCCGTTCGTATTGGGTAAGACAGAGTCGGCGTTCGCGCGCGGCGAGATGAAGCTGCAGGATACGACGCTGGGCTGGCGCTTCATCAATCCGAAGCTGTCTGAGATGCACCATCCCTACAGCATGGGCGAGACTGCCGAGAACGTCGCGGAGAAGTATCACATCTCGCGCGCTGATCAGGATGCCTTCGCGGCGGAGAGCCACCGACGCGCTATCGCCGCGATAGACGCGGGACGCTTCCGCGACGAGATTGTGCCGGTCGAGGTCCCGGCGGGCAAGGGCAAGACCGAGTTGATCGCCACCGACGAGCAGCCCCGACGCGATACGACGGTCGAGAAGCTGGCGGCGCTCAAGCCGGTCTTCCGCAAGGATGGCAGCGTGACGGCGGGCAATGCGTCCAGCATCAACGATGGCGCGGCGGCGTTGGTGGTCGCGTCGCCGCACTGGGCCGAGGAGCAGGGCTTCCGGCCGCGGGCGCGCATCGTCAGTTGCGCCGTTGCGGGAGTCGATCCTGCCTATATGGGTCTTGGACCGATTCCCGCCAGCCGCAAGGCGCTCCAACGCGCGGGTCTCTCGGTCGGCGATCTCGATCTGGTCGAGTTGAATGAGGCGTTTGCCTCACAGTCGCTCCAGTGCATCCACGAGTTGGGGCTGGATACCGAGAAGGTCAACGTCAACGGCGGCGCGATTGCGCTGGGCCACCCACTGGGCTGCTCCGGCGCGCGGCTGATGACGACGCTGCTCTATGAGTTGGAGCGGCGCGGCGGGCGCTACGGGCTGGCGACGATGTGCATCGGCGTGGGCCAGGGCATCGCGACGGTCATCGAGCGGCTGTAGCGTTCGTGGGCGCGTAGGTGTTGGATACTTGCATGCGCCCCGATGTGCCAGACGACGGAACAGGTAGCATGTGACAGGGGGATAGGTATGGCCACGCCACCCACAGAGGAGACGCGACGGGTTGAGATCGAATATCCCGCGGAACTACTTGATGAGATGAGCAGTGAGCAAGTGCAGCGAGTGGCGCGCGAGGCGTTCTATGTTCGGCTCTATCAGGAAGGGAAAATCTCGTCGGGACGGGCGGGCGCTTTGCTCGGCCTGTCCCGGTCCGATTTCCTCGATCTTCTTGGCCAGTACAACGTCTCGTATTTCGACGACAACACTGACCTCGCCGAAGATCTGCGCAACGCCAAGCGAACGCAGTCTTGAATGGCGCAATCATCTGCTCTTCTGCCATCTGGCCCTGTTGTCTCGAATACCACGCCGCTTATCAGCCTTGCCGAGATTGGCCTGCTGGCCGTGGCCCATACGCTCTATGGCGAGTTGTGGATTCCTGAGGCTGTATTCAGCGAATACCAGACAGGAATATCCGCCCATCCGCAGCGTCCCTCGTTAGATGGTCTTTCGTGGATCACTACTCACCACGTTGCGCCTGATCCCGCTGTTCCAGTTACGCTTGATCCCGGTGAGGCCGAAGCCATTGCTCTCGCGCGAGCGAGTGGAGCACGATTGGTTCTGATCGATGAACAGCGCGGTCGGGCAGCAGCCAAACGTCTTGGCCTGAACGTGGCAGGTTCCATTGCGGTGTTACTGGAAGCGAAGGCCCAGGCCATTATTCCTGTTATACGCCCGTACCTGGATCAAATGATTGCGCAGGGTCGGCGAATAGG
>JAICKD010000240.1 GCA_025928125.1 Ktedonobacterales bacterium | reverse complement strand
TGGCTCTCATCCGGTCAGTGGTGAACAGATGATCGAACATGCGAAACCTCCGCCGTGGCGCGTATCAGGTGGCGAAGAAAACGGTCTCGTCCGGCCCCTGAAGGTGGATATCCCACTCCAGCGTTCCATCCGCCGCGGGCCGCGCAATCAGGGTCGCGCGTCGCTCCTCGGGGACCAGTTGCAGGACAGGGTCGGCCTCATTCGCCGGATCGCCGGGGAAGTAGACCCGCGTCACCAGCTGGCGCAGCAGCCCGCGCATGAAGACCACCACCGCCAGATGCGGCGCCTGTGGCTGTCCATCGGGGCCGGGCGCCGAACCCGGCTTGATCGTGGTGAAGTGGAACGCGCCGTCGTCATCGGTGGGCGAGCGGCCGAACCCCTGGAATCCAGGCGTCAGCGGCTTCTCCTGGATATCGTCGGGGTGGGCGTACCTGCCCGTGGCGTTGGCCTGCCACACCTCGATGAGCGCGTCGTCGACGGGCCTGCCGTCGCCATCGAGCACGCGCCCGCGAAGCGTGACGCGCTCCCCAGGTACGTCTGGCCCCGCGATCTCGGTGATGAACATAGGCGTCAGGCCAATGCGCAGAAACGGCCCGATGGTCTGCGATGCGGTTGGATGCAGTCCCATGTCAAGCCTCCATCGGCGTGTCGTCACGCCCGCGCAACACGATATCGAAACGATAGCCCAGCGCGTACTCCGGGCTGGTCAGCTCCCAATCGAGCTTTGAGATCAGGCGGCGGCGCGCCTTCTCATCGGGAATGCTGTTGAAGATGGGGTCTTCGTCCATCAGCGGATCGCCGGGGAAGTACATCTGCGTGACCAGTCGGCTCAGGATACCCGCGCCAAAGAGCGAGAAGTGAATATGCGCGGGTCGCCAGGCGTTGTAGTGATTGCCCCAGGGGTAGGCGCCCGGCTTGATGGTCAGGAAGGTGTAGCGCCCCTCGTCGTCGGTCATGGCGCGGCCATAGCCGTCGAAGTTGGGATCGAGCGGCGCGTTGTGCATGTCGGACTTGTGGCGGTAGCGCCCGGCGGCGTTGGCCTGCCAGACCTCGATCAGCGCATGGCGCACGGGCCGCCGATAGTCGTCGAGCACGCGCCCGCAGACGATGATGCGCTCACCCAGGGGTTCGTCCTGATGGTGCGCGGTCAGGTCGTTGTCCGTCGGCGCGATCCGGTCATAGCCGAAGACTGGCCCGGTTACCTCTGAGAGCGAATGCGGCAGAAGGACCAGCGGCCGGGTGGGCGCGCGCTTGGGCGTCGAGGCATATTGCGGGTAGAGGTAGGGTGGCTGCATTTCCTCCTCCAGCCGCCGATAACCGCGAATTTTGGGCATCGTTAGACCTCCTCACTGATCTCACTCATACTGCTGAAGCCAGCACCTGAGCCTGACGCGCAAGATCACACATATCAGGAAGTATAGCTCGGCCCTCGCCCGATATCTATTGCGCGCCGTTCCGCCCAGCCACACACAATATCGAGCCAATCTTGTGTGTTGACGGGCAGAACTCAACTGTGTATACTGCTGGCATCCCGCAATGACGAAATGTGGTTTCATATATGAAATCACGGACGCTGGTGTCCGGGAGGGTGCGTGCGATGGAGTACGGCGTTCCATCCGTTGCGCTGGCGGCGCAGGCCTTGAAGCTGCTCAGCCGCCACAAGTACCGCTCCTCGTCCCTGAAAGTCATCGCCACCCGGCTCGACGCCAGCCCGACGACCTGCCTGCGGATCCTCCGCTCGCTCGAACGTGAGGATTTCGTCCGCTACGACCGCGAGACACGCAAGTATAGCTTAGGCCCGTATCTTATCCCGCTTGGCAACCGCGCAGCCGAACTGAACGACGCCTTCGCGCGGGCGGCGGCTGAGATCAAGCGTGTCGCGGCGCAGACCGGCCTGATTACCGCGCTGGTCCAGCGCTGGGATGACCTTCCCGTCTTCATCGCCTCCGCCGAGCCGCCAGCCGACGATAATCGGTTCACGCGCCTGAGCATCTCCATTGGCGAGGCGATCCCGCTGACGGCGGGCGCGCACGGGCGCTGTTTCCTGGCGTTCGACGACGAGGCGGAATGGCAGCGCCACATTGCCGCCGGGCTGCGGCCCATCACGCCAACCACGATCACCGATGCCGCGCAGTTCGTCGAGGCGTTGCGAAAAGTGCGCCGCCAGGGATACGCCATATCCGATGGCGAGTTTCACCGCGGCGCGACCGCTGTGGATGCCCCCATCTTCGGCAAGACCGGGCAGGTCGAGCTGGTGATCTCGTCGGTCTGCATCACGTCGCAGCTCGATGAGCGGCATCTGGGCAACGTCGTCACTACTGTCCGCGCCGCCGCGCGCAGACTCTCGGAGTGGAACGGCTACACGCCCCATGCGGGGGACGAGGCAGCAACCGAAGCGGCACTGGTGTAAATCATTGGTGTAGCGTTCGTACAAGCCATCGCGATGCAGAGCAATTGCCGGGCAGGCCGCCAGAATGGCGAGACAGCCTGCCGTTATTCGTGGAGGGTGAAAATGGACTTCACGCTGGCTCCCGAAGAGAAGCTTATCCAACAGACGGTGCGCGACTTCGTGCGGCGCGAATTGATGCCGCTGGAAGGCGATGTCCTGCGCAACGAGCGCGAGGGGCGTCCGGGACTGGAGCCGGAGCAGCTGCGCGCGTTACAGACGAAGGCGCGCGACCTGGGCTTTTGGGGCATTAACACGCCGGAGGAGTATGGCGGGGCCAACCTTGGCTCGGTCGCCACCTGCCTGACGCTGATCGAACTGGGGCGGACGTTCGTGCCGTTCAGCTTCGGCGGCTCCGCCGACAATATCCTCTATGCCTGCAACGATGAACAGAAACACCGCTACCTGCTGCCCACTATCGAGGGGACGCGCCGCTCGTGTTTCGCGCTTACCGAGCCGGGCGCCGGGTCAGACGCGGGCAACATCCGTATGTCGGCGGTGAAGGACGGCCACGAGTGGGTGTTGAATGGCGAGAAGATCTTCATCACCAACGGCAACGAGGCCGACTTCACGATGGTCTTCGCCGTCACCGATAAGGAGGCGGGGCCGCACGGTGGCATCACGTGTTTTTTGGTAGATCGTGAGATGGGTTGGCGTTCCGAGCGTATAGCTACCATGGGGGCGTGGGATCCAGCGGCGCTGATCTTTGAGGATGTTCGTGTCCCCGAGGAAAACGTCCTTGGCGAGGTCGGCCACGGATTCGATACGGCGATGCAGTGGATTGGCGCGGCGCGTTGGGCCATCCCGGCGCGGGCGGTGGGGGCGTGCGAGCGAATGATGGAGATGTCCATCGACCATGCCAAGAACCGCGTCACCTTCGGACAGCCGCTAGCGGACCGGCAGGCGATTCAGTGGATGATTGCCGATTCGGCGGTCGAGATCGAGGCGACGAAGTGGATCACGCTGCGGGCTGCATGGCTTGCCGACCGTGGCCAGGATAACCGCCATCAGGCCGCGATGGCGAAGCTCTACGGCGCGAATATGGCAAACTGCGTCGTGGACCGCATGCTTCAGATACACGGCGGCATGGGCTACACCCGCGAGCTGCCCATCGAGCGCTGGTATCGCGAGATGCGTGTCTTCCGTATCTTCGATGGTACCGACGAGATTCAACGGTTCATCATCGCGCGCAATCTCTTCAAAGGGCATGTGAAGGTTGGCGAATGGGCCGAGTAGCGCCGCTCTTAGCCGTGGCATTCATGCCGCGAACTGCACGATCACATACCAACAGCCGAGTCAGCGGGAGGTAGTCTAGATGCTGGTCGTCCGGGAGCTTGAGGTGACCTATCAGGGCGTCATCAAGGCGGTGCGCGGGGTGACGCTGGAGGCGCCCGAACGCGGTGTGGTCGCCCTGCTGGGCGCGAATGGCGCGGGCAAGACGAGCATCCTGCGGGCGATCTCCGGCCTGCTAGGGACCCAGGGCGGCCGCATCACCCACGGCTCGGTGGAGTTCGACGGCCAGCCGATTACCTCACTGGAGGCCACACGCATCGTGCGCATGGGCATCGCGCAGGTGCTGGAGGGCCGTCGGCTCTTCGGCTCGCTCTCGGTGGACGAGAATCTGCGCGCCGGGGCCTTCGCCTCGCGTGACGCCGCCGCGACTCGCCGGAGCTACGACCGCGTGATGGAGCTTTTCCCGATTCTGCGCGAGCGTCGCCGGAGTGCGGCGGGCTATCTCTCCGGCGGGGAGCAGCAGATGCTCGCCATTGGGCGCGCGCTGATGGCCAATCCTCGGCTGCTGCTGCTCGACGAGCCATCGCTCGGGCTGGCGCCGGTGATGGTGCAGCAGATCGGCAACATCATCGGCGAGATTAGCGCGAGTGGCACCGCAGTCTTGCTGGTGGAGCAGAACGCCCAGATGGCGCTGGCCCACGCGACCCATGGCTACGTGTTGGAGACCGGGCAGGTCGTCCTCGACCAGAGCGCGGCGGAGCTTCTGCGCGACGAGAGTGTGCGCACTTTCTACCTGGGGCTGCATGAGGAGGGCGGGCGCGCCGACTTCGCCACGCTGCGCCAACGACGGCCAGAGAGGAGGTGGGCGCTATGAGCATGCCATCGGATACATCGGCTCAGCCGCAATCGCCGATCCTCTCCGTACGTGGCATCACGGTGCGCTTCGCTGGCCTGACGGCGCTCTCGGAGGTCAGTTTCGAGGTGATGCCCGGCGAGCTCTTCGCGATCATCGGGCCGAACGGCGCGGGCAAGACCTCGCTCTTCAACGTGCTCTCGCGCGTCTATCGTCCCGTGGCGGGCGAGGTGAGCTTCGAGGGGCGCAACCTGCTGCGGCTGCGGACCGACCAGATCGCGGGCGCGGGCATCGCGCGCACCTTCCAGAATCTCGGCCAGTTCCCCCACACCACCGTCATGGACTATCTGCTGCTGGGGCGGCACAGTCGTATGCGCAGCGGCATTCTGCGCGGCGGTCTCTACCTCGGCATGGCGTCGGCGGAGGAGCGTGAGAACCGGGCGTATTGTCAGCGTCTGCTCGCGCTGCTGGGACTGGAGCATTTTCAGGGTCGGCCGCTGGGCAGCCTGCCGTTTGGCCTGCAAAAGCGGGCCGATCTGGCGCGGGCGCTGGCGGCGCAGCCACGCCTCCTGCTACTGGACGAGCCGGTGGCGGGCATGAGCCTCGAAGAGAGCCACGACCTGGCGGCGGTGATGCTGGACATCCAGCAGCAGCTTGGTATCACACAAATTCTGGTCGAGCACGATATGGCGATGGTGATGGGGATTGCCGACCGGGTGCTGGTGCTCGATTTCGGGCGTGTCATCGCGCGGGGAGCGCCCGCGGAGGTGCAGGCGAACCCCGAGGTCATCAAAGCCTATCTGGGTGAGGAATCGGCGGAGAAGGCGCCTGCGGGCGGGGAGGCAAGGACAGACTCGGACGGCTGAGGCGATTAGGCCAAGGGGGGCAGGCAAGGCAGACTGGGGCCAGCCGCGGGCCAGACGCGGTGAGCAGGAGTGGCAATGACGACATTCATCCAGCTAGTGTTTTCGGGCCTCGCACTCGGTTGTGACTATGCCCTGATCGCGCTGGGCTTCACGATTATCTTCAAAGCCAGCGAGGTCATTAACTTCGCGCAGGGCGAGTTTCTGCTGGTGGGAACCTTCGTCGTCTCGACAGCGATGTTCACCTGGCGGCTCGGCTTCTTCCCGGCGCTACTGATTGGCATGGCGCTCACCGCGCTGATCGGCGTGGTCTTCGAGCGGGTCGTCTTGCGGCGCATGATCGGGCGGCCACCCTTCACCATCATCATGGTCACTATTGGCCTCGATGTGCTGCTGCTGACGGCGGTCACGATTCTGGTGGGCGGGAACACCCCTGCCTCGCCCGCGCCGTTCGACATCCTGAGCGCCGTCACTATTGGCGGCGTCAAATTCGGCTCCAACGCCATCGCAAGCATTGTCATCACCGCGTTGATCTGCGCGGGGCTTTTCGCCTTCCT
>JAICKD010000257.1 GCA_025928125.1 Ktedonobacterales bacterium | reverse complement strand
TATCGGTGACCTGACCGCAGGCGCCAAAGATTGCGGTCTGCGCGTTTGCTGGCATAGTCTCGCCGGTGTCGCGGGTATTGGCGATAGCGTGGCCCTGTGCGTCGGTCCGGCGCATATTGGAGGAGACCGCCCGCAGCGACGACGGACTGGGGTTGGTGGCGATGAGTTGATAGATCACCGCCTGGTCGCCAGTCAACTGGCGCACGTGATCGACCACCCAGGTGTCGTTGACCAGCGAGTAGTTGGTCGTACCAGTGCTTGCGACCAGTTGGCTATTGGCAATCGCGGGGAATTGGCCGCGTTCACTCACCACTTCGCGGGCAAGGAGCGCATTGGTGCGGGCGGTCGTTTCGGCGTTGCTGGTCGCGTTGGCGCGCGCGGCGACGTAGCCGGTCGCAATCACCACGAGCAACATCAGCGCAATGGTCACGAGGAGCAGCGGCATAAACTGTTGCTGGGCGTGCAGACGCCGGAAGGCGCGCCGCGGTCCGGGCGCGGGGGGCGCCTGCTCGTCTCTGCGCCTCAGCGATGACGAGAACGCGGATTGTGGCGATCTGCTGGCGTAACCCGAATTGCTGCTCTCCATCACTCGCTCGCCCTTCTCCCAGTGCGCCTGTTCATCCATGCAGGCAACAACATTTCCCGCAGTCTCCCGCACAGCGCCACACCTGCTCATCATGCCCGTGGCAGACGACGCCACGCGCCGCCCCATCGCTGTTTGTTTTGTCGTTCTATACGATTCAGACTCAGCCAAAGCACCGCATATGCGCAGAAGTTAGAGGATTCCAGCCAGTGTCATTCCGAAAACAGTGTACCCCATAACTCTTCCTTGAATACCAAGCAGGGTGACGATTTGCGTACCGGCGGGCGCTACGAAAGCAATGGCGAGCAAAAAGCAGCCCGCCTTCAGGGAAGGTGGGCGATACCCATCAGTTGTCATTTTCCTGGCGCGAGTCCGCGATGAACTACACGCCAGGCACGATGGCGCACTCTCAGCTCAACGCACCGCTTTCTTCACGAGCGCTGTGATCTTGGCCTCGTCGTCGGCGGTCAACTCCTTCAACGCGAAGGCGACCGGCCACATACTGCCTTCGTCGAGGCGCGCGCTGTCGTTGAAGCCAAACGTCGCGTACCGCGTCTTGAACTTCGACGCGGGCTGGAAGAAGCAGATGATCTTGCCATCCTTGTCGGCATAGGCGGGCTGCCCATACCAGGTCTTCGGCGCGAGGCTTGGAGCAATAGTAGTGACGATCGCGTGCAGCCGCTCGGCCATGGCGCGATCATGCGCCGACATCTCGGCAATCTTCTGGAGCAGGTCGCGCTCCCCCTCCTCCCTGCTCGCAGCCGCCTTCAGCTCTCGGACGCGCTCCCTCGCAGCTGCTTTTTCCTCGTCCGAGAATCCCTCGCTCGCCTTCTTCGCCGTCTGCTTATCGACATCTCCCATGTGGAATGCTCCTTTGCGGTGTTGGGCGTATGAACGCCGTTGGGTTGTAGAGTAGAACGGAGCGCTGTACCCCATCATATCAGCTTATTTCTTGCTCCGGACGCTCCATCCGGTAGCGTACAAGAGCCGCAGCGGCTCTCACCGTTGTAGGAAATCTTCGCACAGCACAGGCCATACGCGCCACCGCCCAGCCTTGTTCCCACTGGTCCCGACATGTCAGGGTGATCCGGGATGAGGCGCTCTTCATGCAGGGAGGAGATCCCTTAAGGTACACTGGAAGGCGGAGAGCCACGCTCGTCACGCGCAGCCGCCACGGTCCGCCGCTGGAGTCGGATCGTGCGCTTCTTGAAAGAACAGGAATAGAGGAATCGTATGGGCAAGCCAAAGGTCTTCGTCACGCGCGTTATTCCCAATGATGGGCTTGATCAAATTCGCGCGTTCTGCGACGCCACCGTCTGGGAAGATGAATTGCCGCCCCCGCGTGAGGTGATTCTGCGCGAGACCCGCGACGCCGATGGGCTGGTCAGCCTGCTGACAGACAAGATCGACGGCGAGCTGATGGACGCCTGCCCGCGCCTGCGCGTCGTAAGCAATTACGCTGTCGGCTTCGACAACCTGGATATTCCGGCGGGCAGCAGCCGTGGCATTCTGATGGGCAACACGCCGGGCGTACTCACCGAGACGACGGCGGACTTCGCCTTCGCGCTGCTGATGGCCTCGGCGCGGCGTATCGTCGAGGGGGCGGACTACGTGCGGGCCGACCGGTGGAAGACCTGGGGGCCGATGCTGCTGATGGGCCACGACGTGCATCACGCGACGCTCGGCCTGGTGGGACTGGGGCGGATCGGCGTCGAGATGGCCAAACGCGCGCGTGGCTTCGAGATGCGGGTCATCTACTATGACGTCATCCGCCATGAGGATTTCGAGCAGGAATATGGCCTGACCTACGCCCCACTGGAAGATGTGCTGGCGCAGGCCGACTTCGTGAGCGTTCACACGCCGCTCACGCCTGAGACGCACCACCTGATGAATCGCGAGCGGTTCGCGCTGATGAAGCCCAGCGCGATTCTCATCAACACCTCGCGTGGGCCGGTGGTGGATGCCGATGCCCTGCTGGAGGCGCTGCAAAGCGGACAGATCGCCGGGGCCGCGCTCGACGTGACCGAGCCGGAGCCGCTGGCCGCCGATTCGCCGCTCGTCCAGCTGCCCAACTGTCTGGTGGTACCGCATATCGCCAGCGCCAGCCGCGTGACCCGTGGCAAGATGGCCGACATCGCCGCGCGCAACCTGATTGCCGGACTGACGGGCGAGGCGTTACCCGCCGGGCTGAACAACGATGCGCTCGGCCAGGGCCGCTCGACGCTGCCGCGCGACTGGTAGTACGATTCTGGCGGGAATCGTGCTATCATCCCTCAGGATAGTGGGGAAGGCTGGCGAGGATTGTCTCGGCCTTGAAAGGCCGGAGTAGACGAGCGGATGGGCGTAAACGCCCGACAGGGCGGCGCTGCCGCCCTGTTCGCCCCTTGGGCGAGTCGGCCATTTATGGCCTATTCTGCCTTACTCCGGCCATTGATGGCCGAGAGCGAACTAACCGCCCTACAGCCCTGATGGACACACTGTACGCATCACTCGCAGTGTCGCGAGTGTGGAGAAGAGACCAATGAAGTTCGCACAGAGAATGGGACAACTTGGCACCGAGACCGCGTTCGAGGTGCTGGCGCGCGCCAAAGCGCTCGAGGCGCAGGGCAAAGAGATCATCCACCTGGAGATTGGCGAGCCTGACTTCACGACGCCCGCCTACATCATTGAGGCGGCGCGTAAGGCGCTCGCCGATGGCTACACCCACTACACGCCCGCGCCGGGCATCCCCGAGCTGCGCGCGGCCATCGCACAGGACGCGACCGAGCGACGCGGGATCGCCTTCACGCCAGATGAGGTGGTGGTGACGCCGGGCGGCAAGCCCGTCATGTTCTTCTCCATCCTCGCGCTGTGTGAGGAGGGTGACGAGGTTATCTACCCCAATCCCGGCTTCCCCATCTATGAGTCCATGATCCAGTTTGTCGGCGCGCGCGCGGTACCCGCGCAGATCGAGGAGGCGCGAGGCTTCTCACTCGACGTGGACAAACTCTGCGACGCCGTCAACGAACGGACGCGCCTGATTATCCTGAACTCGCCGCACAACCCCACCGGCGGCGTCCTCAGCCGCGGCGATTTGGAGCAGATAGCGGCCACCGTGCTGAAATATCCCGACCTGATGGTGCTCTCTGATGAGATCTACAGTCGGATGCTCTATGGCGGCGAACACGTCAGCATCGCCACGCTACCCGGCATGCGCGAGCGCACCATCGTCCTAGATGGCTTCTCCAAAATCTACGCTATGACGGGGTGGCGACTGGGCTACGGCCTCTTCCCGCGCGAGATGGTCCCCGCGATTACCCGGCTGATGACCAACAGCAACTCCTGCACGGCGACCTTCACCCAGATGGCGGGCGTCGTCGCGCTGACCGGGTCGCAGCAGCCATCGGAGGAGATGGTGGCGGAGTTCCACAAGCGGCGCGACGTCATCGTCGCCGGGCTGAACGACATCCCCGGCGTGACCTGCGCGACACCGGGCGGCGCCTTCTACGCCTTCCCGAATATCACCGGAACTGGGCTATCCTCGCGCGAGCTGGCCGATGCGCTGCTGAACGAGGCGGGCGTCGCGGTGCTGGCGGGGACGGCGTTTGGCGCGTTCGGCGAGGGCTACATCCGGCTGTCCTACGCCAACTCCATCGAGCAGATCGAGCGTGCGCTGGCGCAGATCAAGGGCTGGCTGGCAGCGCGACAGGCGCAGGTGAGCGGTGTATCGCACGCCTGAGGGCATCCGTCGCCATCTGCCGCCAAATGGCATGACCTGATATGGCTATGGCTGGAAGGAATAGTCTTTGCATGGTTGGGCCTTCTGTGTTATGCTGGCGCCATACCGGAAGGCCACCGGAAATTCATGCGAATGGGTCTGACATTTGGCGCCGACCGACAGAGTGATATGGCGGCATATGACAGGCGCGGCTTGTCGGATGAGCCGTTGCCAGCCCAGGATTTCCCCCGGCTTCCGTAATGGGGAATGGTCATTGACGCAACCGGAAACCGCAGGACGCGGTTGCCCCCCGAGCTCCTGATGATTCCCTGCTCTGCCAGTGTGTTTTGCCTGTATGGAGAAATCAGCGAAGAGAACATGGCGGCTCAGTGTATACTTTTGCTTTGAACAACGCTGAGCGGCCCTGACCTTCGATGACGATGTATCTCGACATTACCATTCTGGAGTGACGGGCGCCAGGGGACCGTGTCTGACGAGGCGGCGCAGGGAAGCACGTTTCAACGGCTATGCCGGATGCACAGCGCCCAGCAGTCTTGCTAAGGAGTTTCCATGCCCGCTCCGATGTCTCCCATCTCGCCCCAGCAATTACTCTGCCCGTCGTGTGGTCGTCCGCTCGATGATCTGCTGGTCGTCAACCCTGCCGGAGAACTGATCGGTTGTGAAGACTGCGCCGAGAGTCTGGGCCTCGCCGGCGGCACGCTCACGCTTGACGAATGGAACGCGACGGGCGTCGTCGAGGAGATCCTCAGCCACTATACCCTCCAGGAGTGCCACTACGGCAAGCCGGAAAGCACGCCGACGCAGCGTCCGCGCGCCCATTACTGGGAGGTAGTCGCGGGCAACAAGCGCTACTTTTTGAAGCGCTTCCACGACTGGTACCCCGTCGAATCCATCCACTACACCCACAGCATCCTCAGGCATCTGTTCGAGGAAGGGGTACTCATTCCCCGCGTCGTCACTGGCACGGACGGCGCCGATTTTTGCGAGGGCGCTGGCTCGACGTGGGCGCTCTATGCCGCGCGCGACGGCCATCAGGCGAGCGAGAACGACTGGATGTGGGGACGCCCCAAGGCGGCGGAGATGCTGGCCGCGCTCCATAGTGCGCTGGAAAGCTGTACGCCGGAGGGAAGCTCGTTTCAGCCTTGGACCGCATGGACGCTTGAAACGGTCGACCGGGTGCTGGAGAGCTGGCAGCCTACGCCGGAGCTACCCGAAGGACTGCTCGGTTTCGTGCGCGAGCGGCTGGCAACGCGCTACTTTGGCGACCTCTATCCGCAGTTGCCCAAGATGGTCGTCCATGGCGACTTTACGATGGCCAACGTGCTCTGGCGCGGCGAGTCATCGAACGCCACCATCAGCGGCGTGCTGGACTTCGAGCGCGCCCACCACGATACGCCACTC
>JAICKD010000490.1 GCA_025928125.1 Ktedonobacterales bacterium | reverse complement strand
TTCCATTGTGATGGGCTTGGAAGCGCCGCTGCTGCTATTCGTCGCGATGTTACGCCGCCGCAGACGGTATGAGCAGGCGGTGGCGCTCCTTCCGGCAGCCGGTTTCGCGCTGGGACTTTTTCTGGCGCGAAGGGCTGAAACCACACTGAGCTATATCTTCTTCCAGCAGGCGCATTATCCGCCCAGGTATTGGCCCACATTCGAGCGCGAGCAGGGCGCAGCAGGGCTACAGGCGCTGGCGAGCGGTCTGCAACAGCAGGCGACGCTGATGGGCGTGCTGACCTTCGCACTGCTGATCGGCGGATGTGTGTTGCTCCTGCTCTGGCCGCCATATCCCCACTACGAGATAGACCCTGCCCCTAGTACAACCGCGATGGAGCCACCAACAGGCGACGATCTCGGAACAGATGACAACCTTGAAATCACCATCGAGCCAATTGATTTGGAGAAGCAATAGCTGCTCGCTGTAACCTGACGGCGTAGTCACAAGGGCTAATGGCTGTTAGCTACGCGCGCTCGTCCCTGGACCCTCTCTGGTGGCAGCGCGTCTTTACGCCTGAGCGCGTGCGGCGAACGGCAAAGGATGACCCAGAAACAGGGGAGGGAGTAAGCACATGGGGTTCTTCGATAAGCTCAAGGACAAAGCAAAGGGTGTCGCTGGCGATGCGCTGCAAGCCGCCGTCGAGACGGCCCAGGACAAGGTCAAGGATGCGGTGGCCGACAAGGTGACGGACGCCGCACAGCAGGCGGTGGGTGGCGCGCTCTCCCACGTCGGCGCTACCCCGGACAGCGCTGCGGCGAACGTGGCTCAGGCCGCCACCGGCGCCGCTGTCGAAACCGGCGTGAACGTCGCCGCCGATGCAGCCACCGACACCAATGGGAGCGGAGAGGGGCAAGGCGAGTAGGTCGCACCGCGCTTTCCGCCGCTATGCAACCCATATATTCCCGCTATCATCCGCCGCATAAGCACAGCTAAGCGTGCCTCCGCACAAGAGGTGCTGGGCGGGGATCCGAACGGCAGTGGACCGGGAATCGCTAGTCGGCGGTTTCCGGCCCTTGATATTGACAAACAAGCCTAGACTGGTGACATGCACTGGACGCGCTTGGAACAGGCCATTTTCACAAAACTGAACCGTTACCCGCGCAGCACGACGCCGCGCGAGCGGATGATGATGCTCCTCGTCATCCGAGTGGGACTTGGCGGCATCCTGTCAGGGGTGCTGGGCTTGGTTTTGCTCAATGTTGGTGGACTGGTACACTCGAATCCACTGGCTACGGCGGGCGTCATTCTTGTCATTACCTGTAACATACTGCTCGTTCTCGGAGCGATCTTGTTATTCTGCCTCATCATAATCTATGGCGATTAGTCGCAACTAAAGCCGCTTTCTTGCCTTTATCACATTTGCTCCCACACTGTTTGGATGCGCGTCCTACAAAACCACGGTAACTGGATTGCCGAACTGCCTGTTATAATGCTGTCGCTCAAAGACAGAATGAAGTGAGTAGCGCAGCAAACAAGGCAAGGATATCGCCTCTAATACTGCCCCAAGCAGCGCGCCTTCCGATGCACCAGAGACGTGCTATAATAGTGGATGCGACAAAGGCGGCATTGCGCCATCGCTGCCGTGGTTGGGAGAACGCTGAGGGCGGCTGCTGGAATTGGCAGACAGGACGGACTTAGGATCCGTTGGGGAAACCCGTGGGAGTTCGAGTCTCCCGCCGCTCACCACCTGGCGCCGCGGCATGCGGGCGGCCAGCGCATGGGCGGGGTATTGACGTACCCCGCCTTTGCCATGTCCATATGCGAGACCCCTCCCGGCGTTTACATCGCCTGAAGTGGCTCTGGTTCCCCTCTCCCTATGGGGGAGGGGCTAGGGGAGGGGGGCGCCGTATCCCGGCAAGGAATAGATCAAGAGAGGCGACGCCGCTTCTCTTCTGGAGGAACACCGTGAAAGTGACCGTAGAGCAGGGGACGGATAGCGAGGCCGTCCTGAATGTCGAACTGGAGTGGGACGAGCTCGAAAAGGCCTCCGACCGCGCCTACAAGAAGCTGGCGCAGCAATACAACGTGCCGGGCTTCCGCCGGGGCAAGGCTCCCCGCTCGATGATCGAGCGCATGCTGGGGAAAGACGCCATCTATCAGGAGGGGCTGGAAGATCTGGTTGACCAGAGCTACAAGCAGGCCATCCGCGAGAACGGCATCCAGCCGATTGCGCGCCCCACCGTCGACGCGCCGCCCATCGAATACGGCCAGCCCTACACCTTCACCGCGCGCGTGCCGGTCCTCACGCCCGTCACCCTCGGCGACTATCAGGCGATCCGTGTCGAGCAGCCGCCCATCGAGGTGAGCGACCAGGAGATCGACGACATCGTAGAGCGCATCCGCCAGGATCAGGCGATCAAAACACCCGTCGAACGCGCCGCGCAACTGGGCGACTTCGTCACCATGGACCTGAAGCTGACCGTCGGCGAGAAAGAGGTCAGCAACCTGCACGACAACGAGTTCGAGCTGACCATCGAGCGTCCCGGCATCTTCGCGGGCATGGATGACGAGATCATCGGCATGAAGGAGGGTGAGTCGAAGCAGTTTACGACCACCATCCCCGAAGACTACACGAACCCAGACCTCGCCGGGAAGGAAGCGCAGTACGATGTCAAGCTGCTGGGCGTGAAGGTGCGCGAGCTGCCCGAGGTGGACGACGAGCTGGCCAAGACGTCGGGCGACTTCGAGAACGTCGCGCAGTTGCGCGACGCCATCCGCCAGCAACTGCTGGTGCAGAAGATCAACGACGCCCGCCGCGGCCTGCGCGATGAGGTGGTGAACAAAGCCGTCGAGGGCGCGACCGTCGAGCCGCATCAGGTGCTGGTGGACGACGAGATTCACGCGATGGAGCACGAGACCGAGCGCATGCTCTCGCAGAGCCGCATCTCCCTCCAGCAGTATCTCACGATGATGCAGAAGAGCCACGAGGAGTATCACCAGGAGCTTGAGCCAGAGGCGCGCGAGCGGGTCAAGCGCGACCTGGTGCTCAACGCCGTCGCCGACGCCGAGGAGATCACCGCCAGCCAGGACGAGGTTTCGCAGTGGCTCGATAACCTCAACGCCATCAGCGGTGACAAGCCCATCCGCATGAGCCAGCTCACCGCCAACCAGCTAGCCAATATCGACGGGCGCATCCGCCGCGATAAGGCGCTGGCCCGGCTGATCGAGATCGCCACCGAGGGTCGCGGTGATATCGTCCTGCCCGACCTCTCCGAGTTCGCCCAGGCGGAAGACGCCGACGAAGAGGATGAGGCGGAAGCCCCAGAGCGCGGCGCGGCTGCGGCTGCCAGTGCGGAGGCGGAGATCGACGGCAAGGCCGAGGCAGAAACCGAGGCGGAAACCGAAGCAAAAGCGGATGCGGTGGCGGAGGCCGAGGAGGAATCCGGGACGGCTGAAGACGCTGATGTCGTGGCCAGCGCAAAAGCGAGCACGCCAGAAAGTACCGGCGATACAGAGGTACCAGAAAACGAAAATTAGTTCCGGGGAAATGGGTTTTCCGGGATATACTGGCACTACCCATGTCA
>JAICKD010000827.1 GCA_025928125.1 Ktedonobacterales bacterium | reverse complement strand
GGGGACCACCTATAGCGGCTACACCTCAATGGACGGGACGAACTGGACCCTGATTCCTGGCTCCAGACATACCAGAACTCTGGGAAGCCATGCAGCAGAATCGCCAGCGGGCCGCTTCCCGCCGCCACATAGCGCAGCCGCACCCCATTGGCGACGACGTAGCCCTCGTCGCATCTTTCGGGCGGCGGGAACACTTCGTGTGGCGCATCCATGGCGGTACTCCATACAACTACAGGTGATAGGCCGGTCTTCAGCATATCACCTGCAATCGTGACGCTGCCGCTACTTTGCGCCGAGCAGTCAGATTAGTCACGGACGTCGTCGTAGAGGACGGTGCTGAGGTAGCGCTCGCCCGCCGAGGGGAAGACCACGACAATCGTCTTGCCGTTGTATTCGGGACGGGCCGCCAACTGAGCTGCCGCCCATGCCGCCGCGCCGCTGCTGATGCCGACGAGCAGCCCCTCCTCGCGCGCGAGACGGCGCGCCATCTGCACCGCGTCGTCGTCGCCGACGGTGATGATCTCGTCAATCTGCTTCGTATCCAGCACGTCCGGCACAAAGCCCGCACCGATGCCCTGAATCTTGGTCGGCCCCGCTTGGCCGCCCGAAAGCACGGCCGAGGACGATGGCTCGACCGCGATCATCTTCACGCCGGGCTTGCGCGCCTTGAGCACCTCGCCAACGCCGGTCAGCGTGCCGCCCGTGCCGATGCCTGAGACCACGGCGTCCACCTGGCCCTCGGTATCGTTCCAGATTTCCAGCGCCGTCGTCTCGCGATGGACCTTCGGGTTGGCGGGATTCTCGAACTGCTGCGGCACCCACGAGCCGGGCGTCTGCTCCTGTAGCTCCTTCACCTTCGCGATGGCCCCCGGCATGCGCTGGGGAGCGGGTGTCAGCACGACCTCAGCGCCGAGCCGCTTCAGCACCATCCGCCGTTCGACGCTAACCGACTCCGGCATCACCAGCACACAGCGATAACCCCGCGCCGCCGCGACCCACGCCAGCCCGATACCGGTATTGCCGCTGGTCGGCTCGATGATCGTCATACCGGGCTTGAGCACGCCCGCCTTCTCTGCCTCATCGATCATGCTGACGGCGATACGATCCTTGACGCTGTAGCCCGGCTGAAACGCTTCGAGCTTCGCGAGCACTGTCGCGCCGCCCGGCGTGACACGATTCAGACGCACCAGTGGAGTGTTGCCTATCAGTTGTGTCGCATCTTCTGCCCAGTGTGGCATCGTTCTTTTCTCCTGCTCCCAACAAACCTAGAGGGTGATATGGTATCCTGGCGCGGCCCCAGTCGCCGCGCCGCACTTCACAATGTATAGTGCATCAAGACGGTACACTTTATCAAGATTGTCTGAGACGGCAGATTTTTACGCGGAAGGATACGGAAGGATACAAGAACGCCCGGCGCATCACGTGACATTGGTCAGCGATGGGCCGAGCGAGATGAACAGCAGATGAGATCAGTGTAGATGAATCAGATGTAGTACATCGTATCGCGCTCCTGGATGGAGACGTGATGCTTGTGAGCAAGCTGTTCGAGGGTCGTATTGGCGAGCAGGTTGCGCGTGAAGTAGTCCACCTGCACCCAGATGTCGCGGAAGCCGCATCCTGGCGAGAGCTGGCACCACGCCGGATTAGGCACGCACTCCATCGGCGCGACCGTGCCTTCGAGCGCGTTCACGACATCGCCCATGCTGATGCTCGCGGGGGAGCGCGCCAGCATATGGCCGCCCTGGGGTCCGCGCGCGCTTTTGAGCAGCCCGGCGCGGCGCAGCGCAATCAGCACCTGATCGAGGAAGTGTTC
>JAICKD010000858.1 GCA_025928125.1 Ktedonobacterales bacterium | reverse complement strand
CTGCACATCGTTAAAGGCCGCCAGCGCCAGCGCCTCCGCCTCGGCGGGCAGGCCGCGCGCCAGCATCGCGCCAGCCAGCGCCGCGTTGGCGCTTACCGACCGCTCGCGTGAGAGTGACTGCGCCAGCCGAGCAGCCCCGGAGACCTCCGCATAGCGATTGAGGGCGAGGAGCACCGCAGCGCAGTTTCCGAGCGTCTCGGGGTCCGACGAGATCGTGACAGCCTCTAGCGCCGCATTGAGGGCTTCATCGGGCCGCCCCAGCATCCAGAGCGCGGTGGTGTAGCGGTTGAGCCAGACCAGGCGGCGGGTTCCCGTCCATGCTCCAGCTCCCTGCACCGCCAGTGCGCGCTGACACCGCACGCGCGCCGCCTCATAGTCGCCACGCCGCATCTCGGCATCGGCACGTGCGGCAGGCGAGAGCGCGCGCGCCACCCGTAGCCCAGCGAACCAGACGACGACTCCCAGCAGCGGCAGACCATACCAGGACTGTTCCAGTCGTACCGAGACGATGATCGGCAGCGCCACGACCAGAACCCACGAGATGGCGAGGCCAATAGTGAAGATACGGCTGCGGTCACCCGACACTCGTGGTGTCCCCCTCTATCACGGCATCATCAACACTATCAAGCACGGGCGCCGAGGCTAGCGCGTCGCGATGGACGCCGAATCCGAGTCCGCGCGGCGCAATGTCTGGCCGCTCTCTCCGTCGGCGGGTCGCGTCGCTGGCTGTCGGTGAGGCCGTCGCAGCATGGCGCGCAGCGTCGCGTACAGCAGAAGCAGGTTACGCGCCGCGATCACCGGCATAAACTGCCAGCTAAACGGCGAGTCCCAGATGGGCGCGCGCAGGCCGTAGACGATGGGAAAGTCCAGCGTTGTCAGGAGGCCAATGGCGACCCAGAGCAAGCTGAACCCTTCCACCGCTGCGACGATTGGCAGCACCCAGATGATGTACTGCGGGCTGAAAATCTTGTTGGTCACCATCACCGCGCAGAGACAGGCCAGCACCGCCTGCCCCACCGTCAACCGGCCGCGCAGTTGTCTCCAGTAGACTACCAGACATCCCACAATAAGCGCTACCGCCGAGAGCGGCTTGAGGGCTACGTCGAGCGGTCCCACCATATTGAGTGAGACGAACGAGAACTCGGGATGCGCGGAAATGCCGACAAGCGTACCAAGCCATAGGAGCGTCGCCGGGGTCGATTCGATTTGCAGCGGGCGGTCGCTGGCGTAGGTGAAGCCAGAGAGCGCCGCGCCGCCAGCAACGGCAATCGCCGCGGCAAAGGCCAGCGCAACCGCGCCCGCGCAGAGCGCCGCTCCCGACGCAACGGCGCGCACCGCCGGGTCGCGCTTCACGAAGCCAACCAGCGCGCGAAACCCGTCGCGCCAGCGCACAGTCGCCGGATAGGCAACCCGGACGGCCTGCCAGTGCGCAATCATCACGATGGGCAGCAGGAAGGCGGGATAGAGCTTGAGCAGGATGCCCGCCGCCAGCAGCAGATAGGCCAGTACAAAGCGTTTGCGTTCGGTGGCCCAGAGGGCAGCCAGGGTGATGAGCGCGGGTACGATGTCGAAGCGTGCCGTCAGGACGGCGTTTGAGCCGACCAGGAGGTACAGTAGATAGATCAGGCCGCGCCTGCGCG
>JAICKD010000191.1 GCA_025928125.1 Ktedonobacterales bacterium | reverse complement strand
TGCCACGGATGTGCTGCGCCAGTTGCTCGGTCTGGGCGCGCGAGAAATAGACGCTGAACGGGAATTCCGCGTCTTCCTGCGCGAAGTATTCACCGTCACGCTCGATGAGAATCAGGGGTCCCGCTCGCAGGGTGGTGCGATCCACCGACTCATCGTAGCCGATCTGCATGTTGCCGACGGCAAACTCGATATCAGGCTCTTCGGGGAAGTCAGCAGGAGCGCTCGGCAGCTTCGGCGCTTTGGCGACCGCCTCGATCCGTAGCGCCATGCCACTGGTGATTCTGGCGATCAGCTGTTCCAGCGCCTGGCCAAGGGCATCCAGTTGCTCGCGTTCGAGCCAGAGGCTCGCGCTGCCACGCAGGCTGCGGGTGTAAATGCGGAAGCGGCGATTTCCTGGCTCGCCTATCGACTCCGCGCCAAGAAGTTGCGCTCGTCCAAAATCTATCTGATCTTCGCTCATCACTCTGCCCCATGTTATGTGCTAACTGCCAACCGTCCCTGGCGGCAAGAGACGTTCGCGTCCACGAGAGATGGGACAGTATACCACCTGGCACATTGAGCTATCGGACGTGCAAGCGACTGTCAGGCAGCCCCCGAGAACACCTAACGAAACCGTCATGTCCCAGTGGCCATGATAGGAGTCGGCCAGCTTCGCGGCATGAATGCCGCAGCTAAGAACGGGTTGTGATAGGAACTCTAAAGGCAGAGCTAGACCTTTTGATGCGCCTGTTTGGCGACATCGCTCGAGTAGATACGCGCGCCAAAGAACGCGGCAATCGCGGCAATCGCCAGACATGGCAGGCCTACGATCAACAGCGCCAGGTTCGCGTGTTCGTGGAGCCCGGTGGAGATGCCGCCAACGAGATACGGCGCCCAAACATCGCCCAGCAGGTGCGCCAGCGAGAGCGCGACGGCGAAGGCCGTTGCCCGGAGCAGCGGCGGCGTCGCGTCGGTCAGCGCGGCGACCAGCGGCCCTACCGGCAGATTCAGCGCCATCACCGCGATGATGCCAAACAGGATAAAGAGTGGCAGCGAGGACGTCAGGAGCGCCAGGGCATAGAACGGGATTGCCAGCCCGAAGCCGATCGAAACCGCCAGCACTCGTCCGCCACGGAAGCGCGCGCTCATCTTGTCGGCGAGTACGCCACCCAGGAGTATGCCGCTTACACCGCCGATGACGATAATCGCTCCGGCCACCAACGCGGTCGTGTTTGATTTGAGGTGGAATGGGCCGTTCTCCGAATGGACATAGATCGGCAGGAAGGTGATCGCGGGCGTCACAACAATGAACATCAGCGCCTGGAGCGCGACGACGACCCAGATGGTGCGGATACGCAAGACGGTACCCACCGACTGCATCATCGCGCCGAAGCCGCCGGAGAGGCTGAGCGCGGCGCCATGGGCATCGACGTGCGCATCGTCGACGTGTTCCGCGCCATCGCTCTCTAGCTCCTGACTGCTCTCGACCGAAACGTCGGGCTTATCCTTCACGAACCAGATGAAGAGCGCCAGGATCAGACCTGGAATGCCCGTGATGAAGAACGCAAGGCGCCACGGCTCGCGCGCGGGATCGATGATCGAGTCGAGCAAGGCGACGATGGCGAAGGCAAGCACCATGCCGACAAGCTGGCCCGACTGCCAGCCACTCATGATGCGCGCGCGCTTCTTCAGCGGATAGTATGCGCCCAGGAGCGCCGACCCGGCGGGATAGTAGCTGGCCTCGCCCACGCCGACCATTGCCCGCGTGAAAAAGAGTAAGGGGAAGCTGCGCACGAAAGCCGTCGCTGCGCTCATCAGGCTCCAGAGCGAGACACCAAACGTGATGACGCGGGTGCGGGAGAAACGGTCGGCAAGCAGCCCACAGGGCAGCGCGGCAACCGCATAGACCAGGATGAAGGCGCTACTCAGAATGCCAATCTGGCTATCGCGCAGGTTGAAATCAGCCTTCAACGCGGGGCCAACCGCGACGACGATCAGCCGGTCTAGGTAGTTGACGGCGTTAATGGTGAACATGAGCCAGAAGACCACCTTCGCGTTCTGCATCCATTTTCCGCGCGCCAGAGCGCCAGAGGCTTTTCGCGCAGGCGCGGACTCACTTATTTCTGGGGTATCTTTGGCTGTATCATCCTGGCGATCTTCGATCACGTGGTGGTCCTCTCTCCCCAACCTCCGGTGGCCGTCCTGGCCGCTCGCCATCGTCCGATGGCAGCGTCTCCTGTTCGACTATATCACCCCGAACGGGCCGACTCGCTACGCAGTACTACGTAAACGCAGTCTACTGCGACACAGTTACGACAACGTTACAACATTGTCGCGACAATTTTACAATTCACCGGTTCGTATCACCGCGAGACGGTCCCAGCCCGCGTAGTCCGCGACGATGTGTATACCGGCTGCTGGAAAGGATGTCTGCGCCAGCGCCACAACCGCCGCCCGCTGATCGTAGCCAAATTCCAGCAGGATCGCGGCTCCCGGCGCCAGGCGTCCAGGCAGTTGGGCAAAGAGCCCGCGGAGATGCCCCAGCCCATCATCATCGCCATAGAGCGCGAGCGACGGCTCATAGCGGCGCACATCGTCGGGGAGCGATGGCGCGTCGCGTGGGGCCACATAGGGCAGATTCGCGAGCACAACGTCCACCGGCTCAGGCAGCGGCAGCAGCAGGTCGCCCTCCAGAAAACGTATACGCTCCGCGACCCCCATCCGTTGGGCATTCTCCCGCGCCAGCGATAGCGCGTCAGCGGAGACATCGGTGGCATAGACCGTTGCCAGTCGCGGCTCAAGTCGCGCCAGCGCCACCGCAATCGCGCCGCTACCAGTGCCGATATCGGCGACGACAGGCGCGGGCGAAGTCGGCGCTGCCAGCCGGGCGCGCACCTCGGCCAACGCCGCCTCGACCAGCAACTCCGTCTCTGGCCGGGGGATGAGCGCGCGCACATCGGTCAGGAAGTCCAGCCCCATGAACTCGCGATGCCCGGTCAGATAGGCTACCGGCTCGCGCGCCACTCGCCGTGTGACCAGCGCCGCATAGCGCTCGGCATCCTCAGGCGCAAGCGGACGCTCAGGATAGGCCAGGATCGTCGTCCGCGCGAGGCCAGTGACGTGCGCCAGCAGCAGTTGCGCATCGAGCGCCGCGCTCTCGCTGTCTGGCACAGAACGAAGCCACCGCTCTGCCAGGGTCAGCGCCTCACCCAGCGTGCGCGCGTTGGCAATCGCCGCGCCTGACGTATCATCTGGCTGCGGTGGTGTTGCATCCATGGACTGATCCTTAACCATATGCATTAGAACACCTACCAAAACCGTCAGGCCCAGGAGCAATGCTGGGAGTAGGCCAGCATCGCGGCATGAATGCGGTTTCTTTTTTACGAGGGACACATCTGGTGGCGCGGAGCGCTGGCGGTTAAAACCGCGCCTGAAGGGCCTCCCTGCGGTCGGCCACAAAACCCGCCTTCGCGGGTTGCAGAGACCTCCCCAGCGCTGTCCCTTCTATTTTAGAAAACTGCATAATGCCGTGGCGAAGAACGGGTTTCGATAGGAACTGTTAGAAACGGTATGTCACCGTCTGGTTTTGCGTTAGTGGACCAGCGAAGACCAGCGTGGCGTTGCCGAGCAATTCGGCAAATGCGGTGGCGCGCGCCTCTGGTGTCTTGCCCTGAATCGTCGCGTCAGCCGTGTTTGAAGCCGCACCGGACCAGCCCGTTCGCAACAGGCTCGCATCGACGTAGACCGCGAGCGACTGCGGATTGCCCGCCTGATGTTCGACGACTTCAGTATACGTGCCATGGCCGTCCGCGCGCACAGCAAACGCTCGCGGCGTATACCAGGAGATGTAGATGGTCTGACTATGCGCCCGTGGCTCCGTCTCGCAGCTTTGATATTCGGGGCCGGTGCCGGTGAAGGTGTTATACCGACCACAGAGCAGGAGCAGCGCCCCGCCGACCATAGTACGCCCTGGCACATCCGAGGTCGTCACCGGGTTGATGATGGCATATTTCGGCGAGCAATCAGAGATGAGCGAGCCATAGCCCCGCACGCCTGAGCCGCGACAGCCTACCGGCGTGAACGTGTTGGGATTGTAGCCAGCCATGCCCAGGATCGTGGCGTCGCCGGGCAGATAGGTACGCTGGAAATCGCTGTAGTCGTCCTGGCGCGTGGTTCCCGGGAAGACGCTGTGCCGCCCTTTATCGTAGGTCACCGTGATTTGCAGATGGTGAATCGCGCCGCCATCGGGCAGGAGTGTCACTACATCCGTCTGCTGCTCGGTGACATAGGCATTCGCCTTATTCCCACCGTCGTTCGCGTCCACCACCATAAAGCCATCGCCGCTGGTGTTTATCTCGGAGGCAACCCCAAGCTGCTGTAGCACCGATTCGGCACGTGGGTCGGCAAAGTAGACCTGCAAATCCTTGCTCATGAGCGCAGTCTGCCCGGCTTTGATGAGCGCCTTGAGTCCATCGCTATGCAGCGACTTGAGGCGATCCAGCATAGCAAGGGAAAGCTGATGAGTAAATGCCTTGCGATCACCTTGCTGGGGTTTGGCGTCGGTCAGTTGATATTTGTGGATCATGTCTTCAAGGTTGGTCGCGTTTACCGTCACATTGAACTGTGGTACCTGGATCGGACCAGTGATGGTCAAAATGTCCTTGATAAATCCGGGCGTAAAGGCGATTACCCCCTGCAACGGCGCATCGCTGGGGACCACACCATCCACCGACTCGACGATCCGCATCATCGCCTGCGCGTTCTCGGGGAAACTCGCCGAGAGATTGGCGTCGCGCAGTCCCCAGCCATATTTGCAGGTGGGGTCGAAGGCCCGGAATGGCCACCACCAATAGAGCGCGGGCGGCTGCGGGCCAAGCGACTGACATCCCTTCACGGCGGTGACCGTCTTCACGCCTTGCTGGAGACGGTAGGGTTCGAGCGCACTCTGGTAATACTTCTGATCGAGTGCATAGGTGTCATTCAGCGCCAGCGGCACGTCCTTCATTTCCTGGCCACCTTGCAGCCCTAGAATGCCGTAATTGCCGATGAAGCCGCCGCCAGGCCGTAGCTCCGTCGAGTCCATCGCCGCGATGAGATAGTAGGCGGGCTGACCGATTCCCAGCAGAGCGGGTGCGGCGTCGAGCAAGGTCTGCATTGTATCGGTAGCGCTCAGGATGGTCGGCAGGGATGCCAGCAACTTGCCAATGGTGGCGGGCGGCTTGAACTGGTCGGGCAATGTCCGCTGATCGAGCGAGAGATAGGCCTGATAGGCATCGAGCACGTTGGTACGAGCCAGCGCCAGCGCTCCCTGCGCCTGCTGGATATCGGCGGAGCTCATGCCAGCGGTGACGGCGCTCCCCTGAGTCGGCTCCATCAAGGTCTGGGCAAACTCCATACCACTCTGGGCGGCCGTCGTCAGGTCAAGCCCAATACGCGCCAGCAGCTGATAGTTCCGCACGCTGGAACCAGCCGCTCCCAATGGCGTGGCAATCACGCTCATCGCGCCGTTGATCTCGTAGAGGTCTTGCCGCATAGCGGCAATCTGACCCTGCGCCTCTCGCAGCGTGCCAGCATTCGCCAGCTCGGTGGGATCGCCCGCCACCAACTCTTGTAGCGCGGAGACGCGGCGCGAGACATCGAAGGCGTCGTAGCCCAGGCGAAGCAGCGGAATCAGCGGCGCGAAGCAGGTGAGCACGAAGCCGAGCAGCACAATAGCGAGCACGGCCGCCGCAGCCGGTCGCTGCCGCGCCAAGGACAGTATGCGACCAGTGCGTTCGCCGGATGCATGCGCGCGACCGAGGCGGGCTAGCGTCCCCAGCGCGGTGACGAAGATGCCGTGTGTGAAGCGCTGATGGCCGTCGCGCGCGCGAGACGCCGACGCGCCTTTGCCCGCGGGAGCGTCCGGCGGTGGCGCGGTGAGACCTAACCCGGTGTCCCACCCACTGTCCCAAACGTCCTCGCTCGATTCGACGTGCCGGACCTTGCCATTCAAGCCACTGCCGTTGATGCGATCTGGAGAGATCGATAGAGGCACAGGTGGCTCTTGCGCCAGCTGTATCTGGGGATCGCACGGCTCCGCAATGGCGCTGGCGTCGTGGCCATTCCGCAAGCTACTGGCGCCGCCAATGTTTCCAGCAGTATTCTCGACGGTCCTGGCGGTAGTCTTTGCGTTTGGGACCGCCTGTGCCTGGTTGTTCGACGCGCCACGGCGCTTCCGGCGCCCCTGCCGCTTTTTGCCCGAGCGCCGCGCGGACGCGATTCGGCCACTCATCCGCGTGCCTCGAATCCCGCCTACGAGGCGTGGGGCATCAGATGCAGTCTGGCGCCCTGGTTGTCGGTCTGGACGAAGTGCGCTGGCGCGCCGAGGACCGTCATCTTCTTGACGCCAGTGATCTTCATCTCCTCGCCCGGCGTTCGGGTCGTGATATAGCGCTGCACCATCAGCCCCAGTGGCCGGGAGAGCACAATCGCCGCGGTCGTCGCCAGCACGATGTTATTGAAGCTGTTGTA
>JAICKD010000439.1 GCA_025928125.1 Ktedonobacterales bacterium | reverse complement strand
CAAACACGTCACGGTGGTCGGTGGCGCGAACACCGCTCAGCAATGCATACGCGCGGGGCTGGTCGACGAAATCCACATCGGCGTCGTCCCCGTTGTGCTAGGTGACGGTCTACGCTTTTTCGAGCCGCTGGCCAATGAGGGGCTGAAGTTGGTACAAACGCGGGTCTTCGAGGCCCCGACCAGGACTGATCTCTGGTGCAGCGTGGTCAGGTAGACAGATAGCTCACTCGCGCTGCTATTGCCGCCTGCTTCTATATTCATAGACGTAGTAGAAAACGGCGGCAAACGCATTTAGAAAGATGAATGCCACCGTCCAGGTCGACTTCGCGGAGTCGGACAGATTGCCATTGTTCAGCATGTCGCGGAACATCCAGATCCAGAAAATGATCACCGGAATTACCAAAGCCAATGGAAGCAACTGCATCGGCGAAGATGCTGGCACAGGCGGCGTTGCAACCATCAGAACAAGCGGAAACATGGCGATCCCTCCCCGTCGCGATGCGTGACTATTCTTCTTCTTCAGGGGCAGTCATCCGCTCGACGCGACGCCGTGCCTGGAGAACCGCGCCCGCACGACCGTCCCACTCCGCGCGCGAGAGTGGCGTCACTGGCGCGGGTGTTTGTGTGCGCTCGATGGTGGTGAAGAGCTGCGTCTCGGCGAAATCATCGGGCGCTTCAGGCGCCGTGGCCAGGGTGGCAATACGGTCGCCCAGCGAGAAGTGATACTCTACTAGCACTCTGCCCGGCCCGTTGTGCATCCCCACCTCGTCGAGCGCCGCCAGCAGTGATTCATACTCGGCCAGCGCCGCCTGATGCTCGGCCAAGGCGATGTCGAGTGGGTGAGTCTCTCCGGCTGCCTGTGTTCGTCGCTGGGCTGTATCATCGTCTTCATGTGCTGATTGCTGGCGTCGTTCCAGCAAGAGCATACCCATCGCTTCGTTCTCCAGCATCCGCTGGCGCGCAAGCCATGCCCGCACACCGCGCACGCGTAGCGCATCGGGCGCGCCAAGGGGCAGCGTGAGCGTCTCGGACGCCCATGGTGACTGCGCCTCGCGCCGGAGATCGCTGGCGATATCATCGGGTGTGCCTTCCGGCTCCTCCCAGTGCAAGACGCCACCTTGCGAGACCCACTCGCCCGCGCTTGCCGCCTCGTCCTCATCCGATGCGCCATCAGGGTCACTTTGATCGCCGCGAGTTGTTCCGTCGCTCAACGATTCCCAGTCGAAGCCATCCCAACCATTACCATCATCTGGTTTGTTCTGTTCGTCGCCGTCGCCTGTCACTATGCGGGCCTTTCTATAATCCACCGAGAGCCGCGCGGTTGGTCTATCGTCATCATTCCCACTCGATGGTTGCTGGCGGTTTGCTGGTAATATCATAGACGACTCGATTGACGCCGGGTACCTCGTTGACGATGCGGTTGGCGACGCGCGCCAGGATATCGTGCGGGATGCGCGCCCAGTCTGCTGTCATGAAATCCTCGGTAGTGACGGCGCGCAGGGCAACCATGCTGGAGTAGGTGCGGAAATCGCCCATGACGCCGACGCTCTGCACAGGCGTCAGCACGGCGAATGCCTGGCCAATCTGCCGATAGAGTCCCGCCAGCCGAATCTCCTCGATGAAGATCGTATCAGCATGGCGCAGGGTATCCAATCGCTCGGACGTTACCTCACCGATCACGCGGACAGCGAGGCCGGGACCAGGAAATGGGTGACGCCAGACCCAGTCTTCTGGCAATCCCAGTTCTCGCCCGACCTCGCGTACCTCGTCCTTGAAGAGATAGCGCAGTGGCTCTACCAGCGAGAACGGCATCTCCTCCGGTAATCCGCCGACGTTGTGGTGTGTCTTGATTCGCTGGGCAGCAGCGGCATCGGCGGCGCTGGTGCTTTCGATCACGTCAGGATAGAGTGTTCCCTGCGCGAGAAAGCGGTAGTCCCCTGCATCACGGAGCTTCTGTTGCTCAGCCTCGAAGACGCGCACGAACTCTTCGCCAATGATCTTGCGCTTCTGCTCTGGGTCGGTCATGCCCGCCAGCCGCGCGAGAAACCGCTCGCTCGCGTCCACCGCCACCAGCGGGATGCCGAGGTGCGACTGAAACGTCGCGACCACCTGTTCTGCCTCGCCCGCTCGCATGCAGCCGGTATCCACGAAAATGCAGGTCAGGCGGTCGTCTATCGCGCGATGGACCAGGAGCGCCGCCACTGCCGAGTCCACGCCACCCGATAGCCCGCAGATAACCCTCCCATCGTCGCCTACCTGCTCGCGAATGCGTCCAACCGCCTCATCGATGAACGCGCCCGCAGTCCAGTTCGGAGCGCAGCCGCAGACATTGAACAAAAAGTTTTGTAGCAGTTCGCCACCCTGCGGGGTGTGGCGCACCTCAGGGTGGAACTGGATACCGATATGGCCGCTGCCATCTGCCATCGCCGCCAGCGTCCCCGATGTCGAGCGCGCAACTGGCACGAAGCCGGGTGGAACCTCACCCACGCTGTCGCCATGGCTCATCCAGACTGGGATGCTTGTCTGCTCGTCCGTCAGGACGCCTGTAAAGAGCGAGTCTACACCCTGCGGAGCGCCGCTCTCCTGGGGAAGTAGATGAATTTCCGCCGGGCCGTATTCACGCCGTCCGGTATGCGGCTCAACCTTCCCGCCAAGCTGATGGGCGAGCAGTTGCATACCATAGCAGATGCCCAGCACCGGCAATCCACTAGCGAGAATATCCTGGTCAACATGACGCGCGTTCTCATCATAGACGCTATCAGGCCCGCCGGAGAGTATCACTCCTTTCGCGTCAAGCTGCTGGAGGACAGCCAGGGTCGTAGTTGCGGGCAGCAGCTCGCAATAGACTCGGCACTCGCGGACACGCCGGGCAATCAGGCGACTATATTGCGAACCGAAGTCAAGAATAGCGATCATCTCGCGGGTCGGTTGATTGCCACTGGTGGATATCGGCTGGGATGCGGGCTGCTGAAGACGAGAAGACATGGCAGGCAGGCTCCATCTATTCAGGCTTGGCTCTACATGTGGCATACAGGCGCGTAACTGACGTAGCGTAACACCGACGCGCTTGGGGTGCTCATAGTCTATTATCTGCTACCCGACGGGGGTGAGGCAAGCAGCAACGCCGCTAGCCCGTTGGCATCATGCGCCAACCACTGGCCATTTGCTCTCGGTAGTGCGACAGCCCGATAGGTGACGTAACAACTTCGGCGGCGTGCTATACTATGTTGTGGGAAGTATCAGGTATGATGCAGGATCATGCCTCTTCCCGAACGTATATTTGGTCGAGTTCTTACTTTCATATCGAATCCAAGGAGTGCGCGTTGATATGCCCACTTACCAGTATCTCTGCGAATCGTGTGGTCACCGTTTTGACATCTTCCAGCATTTTGCTGATGCGCCCCTGACCACCTGCCCCAATTGTTCCGGTCAAATCCATCGTGTGCTGTTCCCCGCTGGGATCGTCTTCAAAGGCTCAGGCTTTTATAAGACCGATAGCCGCGGCGCGTCTTCCGCTACGAGTGTCGCCCCAACAGCCGAGGAAAACGGCCACGCCAGCGCGGCCTCCTCGAATGGCGCCGAAAAGGCGGCGGCCAAGACAGAAAGCGCTGCTGAGTCGAGTTCATCCGCCAAGGCTGAGACTGCGCCAGCCAGCGGCACTTCGGCGGACCACTGACCCTATGCGCGCCGTCATACAGCGAGCGACACGCGGGCGAGTTGTCGTCGAGGGAGAAATCGTCGGGGTGCTCGATCCGCTACCGGGGCTAGTCGTGCTGGTCGGCGTTGGCCCAGGCGATACCGAGGCGCAGGCGACGCTGCTTGCCGATAAAATCGCCGGGCTGCGCATCTTCGCCGACGAGGAAGGAAAGACCAACCGATCGCTCGTGGATGTTAGTGGCGGGGCGCTCGTCGT
>JAICKD010000391.1 GCA_025928125.1 Ktedonobacterales bacterium | reverse complement strand
TTTGAGCGCCGTGAGCGATGTATGTGGGAGCGGGCAAGACCTCAGTGGCTGCCGGGCCACTCTGGTAACGGTTCGTGACGATAGCAAGAACTTCCTGAATGATCTGGACGCTCACCCCTCGCCGCCCTGCCTGACGTCCGCCGATAAACCCCTGCGCGCCGCTCTCAATGACGTCAACTCGGCAGCGCAGGAGATCATCGACGGCATCGACAGCTTTAGCACGTCGAAGATCAAGGCTGGAACAGCGCTCATGAGCAAGGCGACGACAGAAATCAACACAGCGACTAGCGAACTTGAGAAGGCCAGCTGCTCCTGAGCGTGCATTACTCCAGCAGGCGCTGCGGTTCCACGTCGTGCTTGCTGGCTTTACTCACCTTGCGGGCGCGCTGGCCGCCGTTGAGCGCCGTTGCCACGAACACCGCGCGATGCTCCGGGCAGGCGCCAACCACCCGGAGCGCGGCCAGATGGGCGGCGGCGCCATAGCCAGCATTGGTATTCCAGCCATAGGCGGGATAGCTGCCATGGAGCGCCGCCATCATGGTGTCGCGATATACCTTCGCCACCAGTGAGGCCGCTGCCACTGCGGGAATGAGCGCGTCAGCCTTCACCAGGCAGCGCACGCGCGCGATGCGATCCGGCGGCGCGGGCGGGCGGACGCGCCCATCCACGATGTATTCGTCGGCGTCGAGTGTGGCGATCAGGCGGTGGAACGCCTCGCGGTTGGCCCAGCCGATGCCATGCCGGTTGATGTCGTCAACGGGGATGCTGACGACCTCCAGCGCGAGCGCGTGGGCGCGAATGGCGCGGGCGAGATCTTCGCGGCGGGCGCGTGGAACCGTCTTCGAGTCACGTAGGAAGCGGGAAAGCGCGCCAAGCCGGTCGGCGATGTCGTCAGGGAGGATAACCGCCGCCGCCACCAGCGGACCCGCCAGCGCGCCGCGCCCCACCTCGTCGAGTCCGCAGCGGCGCGGCGGCACGGTTGGCGCATCCAGCAGGGTTGGCTGGAGGACAGGGCGGGATACCGCAGACGTTTCTTCAGACGCGGATACAGACACAGATGCGGGTCGTCGGCTCATGTGGCGCTCCATCAGGCAGATGATGGTGGCAGGTGGCTTGTCCTGCTCTGCCTACAAGTGTACCTGACTGCGGGCATGTGCGCGAAGAGGTATGAGAAAGGTGGCAACGCAACAATGCGGAGGCTGGCTGATTGGTGTCAGGCGCCTCCGCGACGGAGAAGTAGAGTGATGGCTAGAGCGCGAGCGCCACCAGAACGAGTCAGACGCGGCGCTCTTTGAGGCGGGCCGCCTTGCCGCGCAGTCCGCGCATGTAATAGAGATTCTTGCGCCGTACGACGGCGTGGCGCACAACCTCAATCTTATCGATGCGCGGCGAATTCATCAGAAATGACCGCTCGACGCCGACGCCATGCGCGATGCGCCTGACAGTGAACGAGCGGTTCAGTCCCTCGCCATGATGGCGGATGACGATGCCCTCGAAGACCTGGATGCGCTCGCGCGAACCCTCAACCACTTTGACATGCACGCGAACCGTATCGCCTGAGGCAATCTCTGGCACATCAGCGCGCAGATGCTCCTCTTCGACGGCTCGAACCAATGGTGTAACTGACATGTAGTGCGCTCCTTTATTCTGTGAAATGCCATCGCCCAGTATAACACGGTTCGTTTCACGCGCGCAACCGGAAACTACTCCCAGTACCGTTAGTGATATGTGCTCAGCCAATGATTAGACGGCTTCAGTCGCCGAACGGTAGCATATCCACCTGGACGTCCGTCACGGCGAGATCAGGCCGCGACTCCTCGATGTAGCGCATCGCATGGTCGATCACTTCTTCGGCGTGGCTGGCCTCGCCGCTGACATAGGCCAGCCCAAGCACGGCAATCTGCCAGCTATCCTGGCGGTCTACCTCGGCGGCGGCGACCTCGAACTGGTTGCGCAGGCGCGCCAATATCGAACGCACCACCTGTCGCTTATCTTTGAGCGAGCCGCTCTCCGGCAGATGGAGCGTCACCCGTCCGATTGCTGTAAACATAGGCATCCTCTCGCGGAGAACGGGCCGCGATACCCGTGAAATGGTCGTTGACTTCGCTAACGTCATGGCGCCGATTCGTTGAGAACGGTCAGTGATTCGCGACGACTGCCGCGTACCACCAGCAAGAGACTGGCGACGATGCACGCCGCACCGATGACGGTTGCTAACGTGAGCACGTCATGCAGGATGACAATAGCCAGCGCCGCTCCCAGTAGCGGCTGGATAAACAGGGTTGGCGCCGCCGCCGAGGCGTCCGTCACGCGCAGCGCGTGAAACCAGAGCCAGTAGCCCAGGACGGTCGTGATGGCCGCCAGATAAAACACAGAGAGCCATCCACCGAGCGAAACATGTGGCAACCCGTTGGACGCGACCACCACCGCGCCTGCGGGTATCCAGAAGAACAGGCTTCCGGTGATGGTCAGCGCGGTGAAGAGCAACGGTGGCAGCGTCGTGAGCGTCGTCTTGCCACGGACGGTATAGCCAGCCTCCAGCAGCAGCGAGAACACGACCAGCACGTCGCCGACGATGCGGGAATTGTTCCCCTCGCCTAGATTGGGAACAAGCCCGCGTTCGACAATAAGATAGACGCCGAGCAGACCAATGCCCAGCGCCGCGACGCCCGTGCGTGTGACGCGCTCGCGCAGGAATATCCACGAGAGCAGTCCCGTGAAGATGGATTCGGTGGCGATCAACAGCGCGACATCGGACGCCGTCGAGAGCGAGAGGCCGATATACTCCAGCGCCTTGTTGAGCACGAAGCCGAGCAGCGAGAGCTGGAGCAGGATAAACAACATCCGGCGGTCGCGCGGAATCTGCTTGCGATAGCGAATCAGCACAGGCGCTAATAGAAGCGCCGCCAGCGTGAACCGGACCGCATTCAGCTCGATCGGAGGCAACTCCGCCAGCGCCACTTTCCCGGCGGTGTAACTGCCCGCCCAGAGCACGTTCGCCAGCACCAGCGCGCCGAACGCTGCCCTGCGCGAACCGGACGCGGAGCGCGCGGGCCTGCTCGATGTCGCCGATGCCATGCGGGTACCTTCCAGTTGCCTGCCAGAAAAACACACCTCCTCATCTTATCACTGCCCAACACCGCGCGCTATCCCACTGGTAACGACAATGTATGCGGGCCAATGCCACTGAGCCAGACGGGCTGCTGTGGTACGATACAACTGGCTGCTCTCGTGTTCACGCTCATCGCCAACGTCACGACAACTTATCACAAGGAGAACCACATCGATGGCGCAAGAGGTCGTGCTTCAGACCAATCTGCCGCTGCCGCTCTTTGGGCGCGGCAAGGTGCGCGACACATACGATCTGGGCGACCGCCTGCTGATGGTGGCCACCGACCGCATCTCGGCCTTCGACGCGATCATGCCGAATGGCATTCCCGACAAGGGCCGCGTGCTGACGCTGCTCTCAGCGTTCTGGTTCGGGCGGACGCGCGAGATCATCCCCAATCATCTTATCAGCGTCGAGGCGGCCGACCTACCGGAGTCGCTCGGCGCCACGGCGGAGACGCTGGCGGGGCGTTTCATGCTGGTGCGCAAGGCAAAGCGGCTGGACTTCGAGTGTGTAGTCCGTGGCTACCTTGCGGGGAGCGGCTGGGCGGACTATCAGCGGACCGGCGCGGTCTGTGGCGTGAAGCTGCCCACGGGCCTGCGCCAGGCGGACGAGTTGCCTGAGCCGATCTTTACCCCAGCCACCAAGGCGGAGACCGGACACGATATCAATATCTCGCTCGATGAGATGAAGAACAGCGTGGGAGAAGATTTGGGCCAGGCAATTGCCGACGTCAGCATCGCAATCTACCGCGCGGCGGCGGACTACGCGCTGGATCGCGGCATTATTATCGCCGACACTAAGATGGAGTTTGGCCTGCTCGATGGTCAGCTTCTCCTGATCGATGAACTGTTGACCCCGGATTCCTCGCGCTTTTGGGCCGTCGGAGACTATGCGCCGGGTGGCTCGCCGCCGAGCTTCGACAAACAGTACGTGCGCGACTGGCTGGAACGTTCCGGCTGGGATAAGCAGCCGCCCGCGCCCGCGCTGCCCGAGGAGGTGGTCGCGGGGACGACCAGCCGCTACCGCGAGGCATATGAATGGCTGACGGGCGAAACCCTGTCGCGTAGTTGATGATGGACAACGCAGGCGCTGAACGTTTGACACCACACAAGCCCACGCCCTACGATTCCCAGGGCAGCCGTTTCTAGAGCGGCTGCGTGTTTTCTCATGAG
>JAICKD010000723.1 GCA_025928125.1 Ktedonobacterales bacterium | reverse complement strand
TCGCTCGCATACCACGCCTCACCCTCGCCGATCAGCGCCAGGCTGAGATGCGCCAGCGGGGCCAGGTCGCCACTCGCGCCGACCGAGCCGCGTGTCGGGATGACAGGTGTGACGTCGTGGTTCAGCGCACCCAGCAGCAGGTTCAACGTCTGCTCGCGGGCGCCGGAGTGGCCGCGCGCCAGGCTATTCGCCAGCATCAGCATAATGGCGCGGGCGGTGGGGATGTCGAATGGCTCGCCAACGCCGCTGGAGTGACTGCGAATCAGGTTGCGCTGGAGCGCCTCGACCTGCTCCGGCGGAATCTTGACGCGGCTGAGATGGCCGAAGCCGGTCGTGATGCCGTAGACGGTGCGATCTTCTTCGATCAGCCGATCAACGAAGGCCCGCGCCGCACGCACGCGCTCCAGCGCGCCCGGCGTCAGCGCCACCTCGGCATGTTCGCGCGCCACGGCGACCACATCGGCGAGGGTCAGCCGCTGCGCGTCCACACCGCCGATCAGCACACGATGGGGCGCGCGCTGGCGATGCGTGGTCTTCGGATGGTCCGTCTCGATCATGGCAATCACACTCTCCGTCCGGGCGGTATGGGTCTCGCGCCACATCGGCGTGGCGCGATCACTGCGCGCATGCACGCCCCATATTCTACCATGCCGCGCCATCGGCGATGCGCTGTGGATGCGCCCGCGCGAAACTCGCACACAAGACTACTTCCGGTTCTCCGCGCCACAGACGCAATTGCGATATATCCCCCAATCAGCGCTGCGCCTGGCTGTGCGGCGATGTGTCGCCGCCCCCTGCTGGCCATGCGTCTCGCTCGACCAGTCTCCCGACCAGTTAAAAAGGAGTCTTGCTATGCGGAATGCTCGCTCCCTCATCACGGCGCGTGTTGGCCACGCGACCCCCGATATGCTCGCGCTCGCGCCTGTCCGCCAGAGTGGCCACGCCCGTCAGCGCGCCGCCCAGCGCAACCTCAGGGCGACGGATATGCAGTACATCATGCTCTGGGGCCACGAGGTCCGGCGGACGGGCGCGCTCTTCTACTGTCTCAGGGACAAAGACATCCCCGCGCAGCATCGCCATCTGCCGCAGATCGCGCGGCTGGCGGGCGCTGTGGTCCTCGCCTCACGCGCAGGTGAGGTCATCACGCTCTACCGCAACGCGCATGCGCTGCGCGACATCCAGCGCAAGCTGAAATATCGCTTCACCCCCGGCTATCCTGTCATCGCCGCCGATGAGGCGGATGAGGCGGAAAGCCTCCATCTGGCGCGCGGGGCGTGATGGCCTTCTACGTGTACGGCAGTGATGCGTCGGCTGCTAACCTGCCTGGCAGGGTCAGCCGTATACTGCGCGACCCACAATGTTTGCGGTCTATCGCACCTCTCCTCACCATGCTGGGCCGCGTTTTGTGTGCCGCGTGTCTGGGAACGAAGGACGTTACTGCAACGCATGGAGCGCAGGTCCGCCTTCTTCGCTCACCCACAACGGGTTGGGTATCCCGCCGCTGTTCTCGGTGAAGTTTGGGCAAGGGGTGTTGGTCGTCCACACTCGGAGGGGCAGACCATGCCAGGTGAACGTCACCTGATACTCTGTGTACCCTACAAGTGTCATGCAGCCTCCGCCACGCGGGAGCTTGGGAATGCTCGGCGCGCCGACAATTGGCGCGGTGTTGAACTCGTTATTCAGATGGTCAATCGCCGCGCGCGTCTGCGCGTTGTGGGCAAGGGTGGTGCGCGACGTCGTGACGATGTTGAGGCCGGATATGCCCGACGGCGTGAAATAGTTGTCGTTGATCGTGGTGACGGTCACGCCGTCAGGCGGCAGGTAGCGTACGGTGACCTCAAAGATCAGGAAGAGCGCCAACACGATGACAAGGCCCCGCCGAACGCCTCGGTTGCGCAGTCGCGCCTTCACAGCTCGCATCACGCTCATCGTGTTCCTCGGTCTCTCGCGTTTCAGTGTCGCGCCGTCGCCTCCCAGTATAGCAGACGGGCATAGCGGTGAAGCTATGCCCGTTGCGGTCTGTACAGACCTGTAAGAGGCCAGGTCGTCGGCGCCGACGCCTGACCCTGGTCCTATCGCCCTTCTCAGCGCCCTCTCGCTCGCGCTATCATCCTACACTGGCGCGTTGTGCGCCGTGATGGTGTGGCTGCGATGCGGGATGATGCGAGGGTGAGGGTTCGTGGCGAAGCGAGGCGGAGTGGCGCACGGTTCGGTGGCTCCCGTGGTGACGGTGGAGGATGGGCGCAAGGTGCTGCGTGTGGGCGGCGTGATTCAGTCGGTGATGGTGGATGAGCGCTACATACCGGATGTGTGGGACGCCATGCTGCC
>JAICKD010000087.1 GCA_025928125.1 Ktedonobacterales bacterium | reverse complement strand
GACCGGGCCATTGTCGTCAATTGTGACGTGTCCCAATTCGCCAGCGGCGCCGCTGCTGCCACGGTAAATATCGCCGTTGACGATCAACCCACAGCCAATGCCCGTGGCGACCTTGACATACGCCATGTTGTCTACGTTGCGGGCCGCCCCATACTGGCTCTCGCCGCGCGCGCCCATGTTGGCGTCATTATCGAAATACATCGGTACCTTGCAGGCGCGCTCCATAACGGTCCGCATATCAAACTGGTCCCATCCGGGCATGCGCGGCGGGCGCACCAACATGCGCGAGGCGGCGTCCATCGGGCCGGGAATTCCCAGGCCGACGCCGATAATCTGGTGCCAGCCGATTTGGTGCTCGGCAGTGAAATCCATCAGGCTGGCGATCACCTGTTGCAGACAGACTTCTGGGCCGAGCGAAGCGTCGAACGGCCCCGAGCGTCGCGCGATGATCTGGCCGGCCAGGTTGGTCAGCAGCAGCGTGAGATGGCTGCGGCCCAGGTCCACTCCGATGACATACCCGGCGTCAGCGTTGAAGTGCAGCAGGGTCGCGCGCCGTCCGCCCGTAGGCGCAGCATCAACGGTCTTCCCCTCGAAGAGCAGGTTATCCGCGAGCAGCTCGTCGACGATGCTGCTGACGGTGGTCCGTGAGAGGCCAGTCCGGTGCGCGACGGCGACACGGGTAATTGGGCCAGACACACGCACACCATTGAGGATGAGGAGCCGATTCAATTCGCGCATCAAGCGCAGATCGGCTCCCCTGGATGTGGCAGGGCGGGTGGATTGACGCACATCGCGCGCGCGCATGGAGCGCACAATATGGCGGACTGTCTTCGTCACAACCATTCCCTTTCTTCCCGTGCGTGAGATTAAGAGTAGCATGTGTAACACAGTTCGTCAAGAGTCTTTACTAAATCAATGCAAACGGCCACGGCGGGCAGGACGATGGTGAGTAGCGGTGCAGGGAGCGGGCAATGCAGGGGAACTAGGGACTATGAGGCCTATGTGGCAGGCGCGTGGGGGAGATACGTCTGAGTCTCTCACAATCCCGTCACAGTGTGAGAGAGCGGCGTTCATGGATGCAGAATGTGAAGTACATGTGAGACACATTTGAGTACACAGGGAACGCGCCCAATATGACACGTTCCCTGTGTAAAGTGGCAGAAGGAGGAGCGAGCGCTAGCGCTAGTGGCCTTCGAGCGGCTTGATCTCCGGCAGCGTCTCGCCCGCGCGGTAGAGCGCCATCAGTGTGTAGCCCTGACCGGAGAGCTCGTCGAGCTGGCGGCGCATCTTCTTCGCGCGTGGCAGCATATTGACGACGTAGCCCTGCTCGCGGAGCGCCGCACTGGCCGCCAGGACCGCTGCCAGGTCGTCGGCGTCGGCGTCGTAGAGGAACGCCAGCTTCTGGGCGCTTGTCGGCGTCGTATAGCCGCGCTGCTCCAGGATTTGCATCAGCCGCTCGAAGCCAATCGAGAAGCCGCTGGCTGGCACGTCACGTCCCAGCAGCTTGCCGATGAGCTTGTCATAACGCCCGCCGCCCGCGATGGAGCCGCTATAGCCGGGCGCTTCGATCTCGAAGATATTGCCAGTGTAATAGCCCATGCCGCGCACGAGTGTGGGATCGAAGACGAGCGTGAAGCGCCCACCAGCCTGGCTGCCGACGGTGTTGATGATACGCTCCAGCCGGTTGAGCGGCTCATTGGGGATGCCCTCCGGCAGCGCGGCGCGGGTGGAGGCAAAGTCGCCGCGGTCCATCGCAAAGGGCGTGAGCGCGCCCATCATCCGCTGGACCGGCCCGGCGGCGAAGTCTTTGGACTCCAGCTCCGCGCGGACGCCATCCAGCCCAACCTTGTCCAGTTTATCCAGTGTGATGAAGACGCTGCCGAAGTCCTCAGCGGCGAACCCACATGACTCGGCCAGCCCATAGAGAATCTGGCGGTCGTTGATGCGCACGGTGAAGCCGGTGAAACCAAGCGCAGTGATGGCCTCGGCGGTCGCGCTGACCAGCTCGATCTCGGCCAACTCCGAGTCCTCGCCGATGATGTCGATGTCGCACTGGGTAAACTGGCGGAAGCGCCCCGCCTGGGGCCGCTCGGCGCGCCAGACCGGGCCGACCTGGATCACCTTGAACGGCGACGGCAGCTTGGCGACGTTGTTGGCGTAGTAGCGCGCAAGCGGCGCCGTGAGATCGTAGCGCAGGCCGAGGTCAACCAGATCGTCCTCGCGCAGATTCGGCGCGGTGAGGTTCAGCTTCTCGCCGCGCTTGAGCACTTTATAGATCATCTTCTCGTTCTCGCCACCCTCGCCGCTGGTGAGCAGCTCGATGCGTTCGAGCGCGGGTGTCTCGATGCGGGTGAAGCCGTAGCGCTGGTAGCAGTCGAGTATGGTGGCGGTGACGGCGTCGCGCAGCTCCACCTCACGCGGGAGCAGGTCGCGCATGCCACGCGCAGGTGATGCGTTGGCGCCCATGGTGATAATCCTTCCTGTTGAGATAATAGCGCTTCATTCTATCACAGAGAGGCAGGCTGGCGGCGGTTGCTAGCGCGTCAGCATCATAAGTGGCGGGCAGGCTTTCGCAAAAGCAGAAGATTGCCAAACCAATAGCGGACTGAAACCGCGTAAAGGGTAGACCACGACGGTCCACCCTTTGCAAAGGAGGGCTATCTCAATGATAAATAACTAGATTGCTAAAGCAGGGGCAACCATGACCACTTCCTAGCGCGTCCAGTGCGATGTATTTGTATATTCATCTAGCCGATTTTCAGTCAATGGGGTGCCGTTAAAGCACCCCATTGCACATCCATCTACAAGGGGGTGAGTCATTGTCACTCTCTGGTTGCGCGTCCAAGCGGGGAGGGCAAGTCAATAACCAGGCGCATGTTTTGCGTGTGGCTGATATTGGCGAATGGTCAGCATTTCTGCCAGCCATTCCTCATTGTGAACCATGTCTGTATGGGGGCAATATCCATAAAAGCCCATTGCGAGATTGCAGTTATGGCAGAGTACTCGATATCCGAGAGGATAGCCCTCCTTTTCAAGATACCGATACAGTTGAGTAGAACTACGCAATCCTAGCGCTCTTCTCTCTTTTAGCCCACCTCCGTCAATGTGATCTAAGGCAAGAAATTGGAAAGTAGTTTCGCCACAACATGCACAGGTTGGAACACCTTCGCTGTAGTGGCTCAGTACACGGTATCTCGCTCGCATCCGATTACGGTATCCATGATTGTAGAGTCTATAAGCGTCTTTAGGTGGCATATCGTCCCTGTCTTTCATCTAGGGACGCCTGGACATGGAGGAGTGGTGAGGATAGACTGAACTCTAGCCTTGCACGCTGCTCATACCGGCGTCAGGGTCAGAGCGGCATACCTGTTGGCGCAGGTGTGTCGCTCGCACGTTATAGAGCTAGTATATCATCTCGATTGCTTTAGTGCCATGGGCGCGCATCAGCGCGGCGGAGCGGCGCGGGCGATAGCGAAGATGGTACATTGTGCGCAAGAAGCGCCGCTTGAAGGGAGGTTTGGCCCGACATGGAACGACCAACCTATGCGCAACTGCGCGAGCTGCTCCGCGTGATCGCTATTGGTCAGACGCAGGAGCATAAGGGGCTGAGGATATCTCTCCTGACGCTCGACATCTATGATGACGGCTGTCAATTGAAGCTTCTGCTCCTGCGCGATGAAGCTGTCCCTGTATCACATCAACAACTACAGCATGCTGATGTCAACGTCACGGATGACCGTGGCGCTGTGTATGTTGGCGCTATGAGCGTACTCGACGGTAGGTTTGGGCTGGACTTCTGGCAGTACCGAAATACGTACACGTTCATGCCGACGCTCGATCCCGCCGCACGCGAATTGCGCATCGAGATCCCGGCCGTGCAGACGGGCGCTCTGGGATGGGCCAACGCGCACAGAGACGCGCAGAGTCCAGGCGAGACCACACACGGCCCTTGGAGCTTCATTGTTCAACTTCCCGCCGCCAACACGTAGGCATGCTCAACGCCGCACAGGCGCATCTATGCCATGTTCCCGCTACTCCCCCGCAATTGAGAGTGCGCCGAAGCGAATCGACATCGGGCCGTAGTAGGCGCCATCGTTGAAGATAGCGGCGGAGAGGCGCGCATCCTGGAAAGCCGTTAAGACGTTGCCGGAGAGCGAACCGCCCTTGATGGGGTGGACGCCGGACGCATCGTGACGGTATCCCAGCCGAATCTCGGCCACAAAGTCGCCGGTGATCGGGTCGGGCAGCATCAGCGAGAACGAGACAATCTCATAGACCGGGCCATCCGCCACCGAGCGCAGATCCTCCAGCCGCCATTTGCCCCGCGCAATCGAAAGCCCCGCGAACTCGCCGGTTGGCGCCGATTCGCCGAGCCAGGCCGCCGCGCGCATATCTGTCCAGTAGCGGCGCAACACGCCATCCTCGACCAGCGGCACGTTCGTCGCCGGAACGCCATCCTTATCGAACGGCGCGGAATGGTTGCCCCATGGTCGCAGCGCATCAGCATGCACGGTCAGCCGGTCGCCACGCGGCTCCTCGCCAGAGAGGAAGTCGCCGATAGCGCAGCGCGCCAGCTTCTGGAAAGCTGCCTGCCCGGAGGTCTGGAAGGCGACGGGGGCGAAGAAGCCGGGAAAGCCGCCAAGCGCGGGCGCCGCCATCGAGCCAAGCGCATCGCCGCTGAGGATCACTGGGCCGCTGTGTGTCGCCGGGGGAGTCGCGCGCAGCACATCGCGGGCATAGGCGGCGTAGGCGGCAATCGTGGGCGCAATCTGGAGATCGGCCAGCCGTCGGCGCGAGATCATCGCGTGAAACTCCGCCTCCTGGTTGCCAGCCTGCGCCAGCAGCGCGAGATCGACGAACGTATGCGTACCCTCGTACGCGCCGGAGAGGCCGCGACTGTTGCGGAACGCGGTCGAGGAATGCGTCGCATAGAGTTCGGCGCTGCTCAGGCGCACCTCAGGCTGCGCGGCCACCGCCTGCTCCAGCTCGGCGCGGATGGCTTCGAGCGCGCCAGGGAGGTCGCGCGCCAGATCGTCATCGTTGATGCGTGTCTCGGGGAAGCCACTGGCAGGCATCGTCGGCAGCGCAAACGGCGGATTGTCGATCAGTCGCGCCATGGCCACTCCATCGGCCAGCCGGGCAGCCAGTCGCGCCGGATCAGCCAGCTCGCCGCTGGAGAGTGTGACCGCCGTCGAGCCGCGCGCCAGGCTGGCATCCTCGCCGCTGGCCGGAGGATGATCGCTATAGAGCACGGCCTGCGCCTGCGCGCTGTTCACCTGCCGCAGCGCCTCGATGCGCGTCCCGATGAGATACATCTGCGCCTCGTCGTCGCGCCGCAGCGCGCACTGCCAGTCGTCGGCTCCCGGTGTCGCCGCTAGCGCCTCGATCAGTTGCGCTGGAACTTCCGCCGCAGTCGTCGCCGCCTGAGATGTCATCAACCAAGCCTCGCTTTCATTCGCAGATGTAGGCCGCCAGACGCCACCAGCGCATACTCCTTTGATACTCTCATACTCTAGTTCCATCGAGTGGAGTGGCGCAAATCAGCAACCGTGCCGCAAGAAGCAGTTGCGGACTGTCGAGAGTGCGGCCGAACCCGCGAAGGCTCCTCTGCTATACTAGCGTTCATCGCGCTTGCTCTTTCAGCAAGAGATCGCGTTGACCGACCCGTTAGCCGTGGAAGCGTTAACTTGGTAGGATATTATTGAGAATCATCGTGTGCGGATTAAGCGGAGGTGGCGTCCCGATGACACAGTCAGAGCAGCTATCCTGGATCCCGCCGCGGGTGTCTGTCATTTCGCGGGGCGAAGACCTCATCATCGAGAACCCTATCCCGCTTGCCGACTATCCACCCAACATTGGAACCTGGCTGCGGCAGAACGCCGGCCGCTTTCCCGATAAACCTTTCGTCGTGCAGCGCGACGCCGAAGGGATCTGGCGTGGCCCCACCTATGCCGAGGCGCTCGCCCGCGTCAATCGCCTCAGCAACGGTCTTTTGGCATTGGGGCTGGATGGTTCGCGCCCAATTGCCATCATGTCCGAGAACAGCGTCGAGATGGCGCTGGTCCAGCTTGCGGCGATGCAGGTCGGCCTCGCGGTCGCGCCGATCAGCTTTGCCTATTCGGCCATGTCGAAGACCGGCGGCCACATCAAGCACATCCTTGATGTCACACAAGCCCCGCTGGTGGTGATGTCCGACGCCGATATCCATATGCCCAAGCTCAACCAATGGGATATCTCCGGCATCGAACTCTTCGCCGTCTCCCATGCCGAAAACCACGAGAATGTGCGACCACTCTCCGCGCTTGAAGCAGACGACGCGACGCTGACGAGCGAGGGCGAGGCGCGCTTCGCCGCCGTCACGCATGACACACTGGCCAAGATCCAGTTCACCTCCGGCTCGACCAATCTCCCCAAGGGGGTCGAAGTCACGCATGGCATGCAGACCTCGAATCAGGTCGGCATTGCCCAACTGTGGCCGTTCCTCGGCCCCGACGAGGTCGCCGTGGACTTCCTGCCATGGAACCATACGTTCGGCGGCAACTTCATCTTCAATATGCTGCTCATGCATGGTGGCACACTCCACATCGATCTGGGCAACCCGTCGCCGCAGGGCTTCGAGACCATGGTTCGCAACATCATAGAAGTCAGGCCAACCATCTACTTCGGCGTGCCGCGGAGCTATACCGCGCTGTATGCGCGCATGCAAACGGACAGCGCGCTCCGTGATGCGTTTTTCAGCCGCCTCAAGTTCATGTTCACAGCCGCCGCCGCGCTCGATCAGCCGACTTTTGATGGGATGCAGGCGATGAGCGCCCAGGCGCGCGGCGGCACCCCAGTGCCGTTTTTTGCCGCCTGGGGCATGACCGAGAGCTCGCCGGATGCGACGCTGGTCTACTGGCCAACACGCGATGCGCGGGTGATCGGCCTGCCGCTCCCTGGCGTCTCGGTTAAGCTGGCGCACGACCCATCTGGCAAGCGCGAGTTACGGGTCAAGGGTCCCAACGTGACCCGCGGCTACTACCGCAACGACCAGGCGACAGCGGAGGCCTTCGATGACGAGGGCTACTACCACTCGCGCGACGCCGGAGCCTTCCTGAATCCTGACGAGCCTGAGGCCGGGCTGATCTTTGACGGGCGTACCGGGGAGGACTTCAAGCTCACCAGTGGGACATGGGTCCATAATGCGCGGCTGCGCGCCAGCATCAATGGGCTGGGGCAACCCTTCTTGACGGAGGTGGTGATCGCCGCGCCGAATCGCGAGTACCTGGCCGCGCTGGTCTTCCCGAACCTGCCAGCGCTGCGCGGTCGCTTTGCCGACGCGAGTACGCGCACGATAGAAGACGATGCCGCGTTCCTGCGGAGTGACGAGGTCCGCGCCTTCTTCCAAGAGACATTCGCGCGTCACAACCAGGAGTATCCGAGCAGCAGCGGTCGCATCGAGCGGGTGCTGTTATTGACCGTGGCGCCGCAGCTCGACGCCAATGAGACGACCGACAAAGGCTACATCAACCAGATCGCCGTGCTGCGCAACCGGGCCGAGCTCGTGGAGCGCCTCTACATGGAGCCTGCGCCTTCTGAGGTCATTCTCGCTACGGTCAGTACGTCATCCGTGGATGCTGAAGGAGTAAGCGGCGATTCTCCCGCACCAGCCTTATCAGTCAATTCACCCACAGTGGCCGTCTCGGCGTCTGGTCCGAGGCGGCGGATGTGGTGGCCGTTCGGAAAGTGATGTGGGAAGAGCGGCTTAGAGTTCCTCTCAGAACGCATTCTTAGCCGCAGCATTCATGCTGCGAAGCTGGCCTACTCTATCATTGCCCTTGGGACCTGACGGTGTGGTTAGGTATTCTTAAAAAGGGTGAGCAGCGATGCGGCCTCCGATGATTGGGAAGCCCCCTCCGGTGTCATGCGGTGTCATGCGGTGTCATTGCGTTGCCGAATTCAGCTCTTGCGCCACCGTGGAACCCGCCCAGGGAACTTTTCATCACCCAGCCGGTGGCAGACATCATTCAGTCGCTCGTAGGCTCCCTGCCATTCCAGATCGGCCAGCGTTTCCTGCAAGGGAACATCCTCGCGCAGCGTCGCCAGCTTGCGGAAAAGCAGCGCCTCAGCCCTGTGCTGCGTCAGGCTCTCGGCCAGTCGCGCCGCACGGCTGGCCGGGAGAGCCGAGATTCCCCAGGTGTGCGGATCGGCGGGGATCGCCTCAAGGTGCTCGTAGTGTGCCAGCACGGCCGCCGCGGATTTGGCGCCCCAGCCTGGGATGCCGGGGAAGCCGTCGGCCGCATCGCCCACCAGCCCCAGCCAGTCGGGGATCGACTGCGGGCGCACGCCAAATTTCTCCACCACGCCCGCTTCATCGATGAGCAGATTGCGGCGGCGATCCCAGCCAACGATGCGGTTGCCCGAGACCAGCTGGGCCAGATCCTTATCTGGCGAGCAGATCACGATCTGTTCGACCGTAGCGTCGTGCTTGAAACGGGCGGCCGCACTGGCTAGGGCATCATCAGCCTCGAACTCCACCATCGGCCAGACCACCAGCCCCAGCGCGGCAACGGCCTCTTCGGCTAGCGAGAACTGGGCTATCAGGTTGGAGTCCACGCCCGCGCCGGTCTTGTAGCCGGGGTACAGGCCGTTCCGGAAGGACTCGATCACGTGATCGAACGCGCAGGCCACATGGGTGATGCCCGGCGTGGTCACCAGCATCAGCAGGCTGCGTAAGAGGCCCAGCGTTGCGCCGACCTCGCGGCCATCCGGCGCCGTGCGCGGCGGCGCGCCG
>JAICKD010000819.1 GCA_025928125.1 Ktedonobacterales bacterium | reverse complement strand
TATAAATTGCTAACGCCTTATCCAGCATCTCCATCCCCTCGACAATCTCCGCCCAGTTCCAGAGCGTCCGGTACTGGTCTTCTAGCAGCACCAGATCGCCTGTGGCGTCTACCAGAGACGCCCGCCGCGAGGAGTGCAGCAGCATCAGCGCCAGCAACCCCAAAGCCTCAGGCTCATCGGGCAAGTCCGGCTCGGAGGCGATCAGCGCCACCAGCACGCGCGTCAGCCGGATAGCCTCAGCGCACAAGTCTTGCCGAATTAGCGCATCGCCGCTGGTGGAGGTATAGCCCTCGTTGAAGATGAGGTAGAGGACCGCCAGCACGCCCTCCATGCGCTCGGCCAGCAGTGGCAGCGGTGGCGCCCGGTAGGGAATCCCGGCGTCGCGTATCTTGCGCTGCGCCCGCACCAGCCGCTGCGCCATCGTCGGCAGTGGCGTCAGAAACGCCGCCGCGATCTCGGCGGTGGAGAGTCCGCCCAGCGTACGCAGGGTGAGCGCGACCCGCGCCTCCAGCGGCAGCGCCGGATGGCAGCAGGTGAAAAAGAGCTTTAGCCGTTCATCGGGGATCGGCGGCGCGTCTTCGGCGCTATCAAGAGAATCGGTGGCGCCAACCTGTTCGAGGGGCTGGAGCAGCGCCTGTTTTTGGGCAAGCGTACCCTCGCGGCGCAGACGGTCAATCGCCTTGCGCCGGGCAATCGTGGTGAGCCAGGCCGCCGGGTTGCGCGGGACGCCAGTGGCGGGCCACTGTTGCAACGCCGCCACCATCGCATCCTGGAGGGCATCCTCGGCGAGCGTAAAATCGCGCAGTGAGGCAATCAGGGCGGCCAATATCCGCCCTGACTCCTGCCGGTAGACATGATCCACAACCTGTGGAACCTGCTCGCTGCTCATGCCCTCACCAAAACGGTGCGTTACTCGAAGACCATCACCGGGCGCACCTCGATGGAGCCGTGCTTCACGCCGGGGATATTCGTCGCGATCTGAATCGCCTCGTCGAGGTCGCTGGCGTTGACGAGATAGAAGCCGCCAAGCTGCTCTTTCGTCTCGGCGAAGGGGCCATCGGTGGTCAGCGTCTTGCCGTCGCGGACGCGCACCGTCGTCGCCGCGTTGGTCGCCACCAGCGCCTCGCCGCCCGTAATCTTCTCTTTGAACTGCTCGCCGAAGGCATAATACCCCGCCATGACGGCATCCTGCTCCTGCTTGCTCGCGTTGGCATCCGCCGTCTCGTCCGTATAAATCAAAAGCGCGTACTGCATGCGTTCCTCCTCGCGGCGCACAGGTCTCTGCCCGTGCCATCACTCTCATCACTGACCAGGCGCAACCGCCCGTCACCAATACGTCGAACGGACTTGCGCCGATTCGACAGGTCCGTGGACGAGATTGCTCAGGTTCGCGATAATTCTTCGCGGACATCCGCAGACATCTACTGAAGATACATAAGCATAATGTGGGGTCGTCATGCGTCATAGCAGTGCTTGCCCAGGCGTCGTATACTGCTGACGCGGATATCCGGGCAAGGGACGGAGAACGACCACGCGATGAACGATCCAGGCAATCGGACGCCACAGCCGACCGATGAAACGGCGCTCCTCGATGCGCTCCGGCGCGGCGACGAGGGAGCGTTTCTCGCGCTTGTCACGATGCACTACGCCGCGATGTTGCGGCTAGCACAGATGTATGTCGGCTCGCGCGCCATCGCCGAAGAGGTCATCCAGGAGACCTGGATTGGCGTCTTGCAAGGGCTGGACCGCTTCGAGGGACGCTCGTCGCTGAAGACGTGGATCTTCCGCATCCTGCTCAACCGCGCCCGCACCCGCGCGCAACGCGAGAACCGCACGATCCCGTTCTCGGCGCTCACC